>CALRNG020000149.1:0-8155 GCA_943369495.1 Rhizobium sp. Q54 | reverse complement strand
CCATTATCACCCACGCAAACCAGCAGCGGCAACTGCATCCGGCTGTCCGATCCGGAAACGGCCAGACGCACGCCATGCTGATAGGCTGTGGTCAAAAGAATCTCACCGCCCTGCTCCGGGCAGGCCTCTGCCGCGTTCTTGACCAGATTGAGGAAGACCTGCACCAGCTGATCCCGGTTGCCCAGCACGGCCGGCAGGGACGGGTCGTATTTCTCGGTAAAGCGGATATGGCGGGCAAAGCCCGTCTGGGCGATGCGGCGGACATGTTCCAGCACGGCGTGGATATTCACCGCTTGGCGCTCCAGGGGGCGGCCATCGGTGAACACCTCCATCCGGTCAACCAGGGCCACGATGCGGTCCGCCTCGTCACAGATCAGGCGGGTCAGGATCTGGTCATCCTCGTTGGCGTTTTCTTCCAGCAACTGGGCAGCACCCCGAATGCCCGACAGCGGGTTCTTCACCTCATGCGCCAACATCGCCGCCATGGCGACGACTGAGCGGGCGGCACCGCGATGGTTCAGCTGCTTGTCGATGCGGCGCGCGATGGAGCGTTCATGGATGGTCAGCACCACAAAATCCGGCGGGTCGCCCAGGGGGGCCGCCTGCATGGTGACGGAATGCGGCCCGATGCGCGCGGTTTCCACCGAGACACCATATTCACAGACGGTGGCATGGGTGATCCGCGCTTGGTCCAGCAGGCCCAGCACGGGGCTGTCCTCCGGGATCAGTTCCGTCAGCCGGGTGCCCAGGACGCGGGTGGCCGACACATCGAAAAATTCCTGGGCTTCCAGATTGATGAAGCGGATCAGCCCCTCACCATCCACCACCATCACGGGGTCGGGCAGTGCGGCCAGGATGGAGGTCGGGTCGATATCCCCGCCGATGCGACGGGCCGGCGGCGTGCGCGCCATCAGGCGGCGATCCGCTCGGTGACGCCGCGATCCAGTGCGGCGGAATAGAAGGCGATGATCTGCTGCTTCATCTGTTCCGGGTCCTCGCTGGTCATGATCTGATGGCGGTAATCGGCCGACCCGTTCATGCCCTTGGAATACCAGGCGACATGCTTGCGGGCGATCTTGATGCCGGCCTCCACCCCGTAATGGGCCAGGATGGCATCGTAATGTTCCAGGACGGTCTGCATCTGCCCCACCAGCGGCGGGTCGGGCAGCTTCACGCCGGTGCGCAGGTAATGCATGACCTGGGCAATGAACCAGGGGCGGCCATAGGTGCCGCGCCCGATCATGATACCGTCGGCACCGGACTCCTCCAGACAGCGCACGGCATCGTCGAAGCTGTTGATGTCGCCATTGGCGATGACGGGGATGCTCACCGCTTCTTTCACCTGCCGGATGAACTTCCAATCGGCGGTGCCGTTATACATCTGGCAACGGGTGCGGCCATGAACGGTCAGCATCTTGATCCCGCATTCCTCAGCAATGCGGGCCATATTGGGGGCGTTCAGGTTGTTGGCGTCCCAGCCCTTGCGCATCTTCATCGTCACCGGAACGGAAACGGCCTTCACGGTCGCCTCCATGATGCGGCCGGCCAGCAGCTCGTCCTTCATCAGGGCCGAACCGGCGAAACCGTTCACCACCTTCTTCACGGGGCAGCCGAAATTGATGTCGATGATATGGGCGCCGCGATCAGCGTTCAGCTTCGCCGCCTCCCCCATCACGTCCGGCTCACACCCCGCCAGCTGCATGGAAATCGGCGCTTCGTCCAGGTGCCATTCGGTCTTCAGCAGGCTTTCGCGGGTGGCGCGGATCATCGCCTGGCTGGCGATCATTTCCGACACGACCAGCCCCGCGCCCGTGCGCTTCACCAGCCGGCGATAGGGCATGTCGGTGACACCCGACAGGGGCGCCAGGATCACCGGGTCCTCAATACGCACAGGACCGATCTGAAGGGGGGCAAGCGGCTTGACCATGGGACGCGGAACCTTGACGTTCGTGTCGCAAAATTGCCTAATTCGTAGGCGATTTTTGCGAATGCTTGAAATTTAGGCACAGAGCTTAACACAGGTCTGTAAAAACACAATATTCACCGCCGCATGGCGGTTTTCGCCCCGACACAGGGGCCACCCATGATGCGGGGGCATTGGCGAAGGTGCGGTATCCGCGCTAGGGTCGCGGCCAGTCGTTCACGACAAGAGACTTGGCCCCATGCCCACCTGCACCGCCCTGATCGTCGCCGCCGGACGCGGCCTGCGTTTCGGGGGTGATCTGCCCAAGCAGTATCTGTATCTGGCGGGACAGCCGATCCTGCGCCGCACGGTGGAGGCGTTCCTGCGCCATCCGGCGATCACGGGCGTGCGTGTCGTCATCGATCCCGCCTTCCGTGACCTGTATGACAAGGCGGTGGAGGGTCTGGACTTGGCCCCCCCCATCGCGGGCGGGCCGACGCGGCAGGATTCGGTGCTGAACGGGTTGGAGGCGATGGCCGGGCATCCGCCCGATCTGGTGCTGATCCATGATGCCGCCCGACCGCTGGTCGATGCACAGGCCATCAGCGATGTCATCGCGGCGCTGGAAACCGGTCCCGCCGCCATCGCCGCCACGCCGCTGGCCGACACGCTGAAACGCGGGACGGTGGCGGGCGGTGCCCTTGTCAGCGCCGGGACGGTGGACCGCACGGCCTTGTGGCGGGCCTTGACACCGCAGGGCTTCCGCTTTGCCGATATCCTGCCCGCCCATCGCCGGGCCGCCGGCCTGAACCTGACCGATGATGCCGCAGTGGCCGAAGAGGCGGGGCTGGCCGTGACCCTTGTGCCCTGTGACCAGGACAATCTGAAAGTGACCAATCAAGACGATCTGGCCCGCGCCGAAAAACTGTTCCTGGCCCGCCTGGGCGATGTGCGCACGGGCACCGGCTTTGACGTGCATAAGTTCGCGCCCGGCGATCAGGTCTGGCTGTGCGGCGTGTCGGTGCCGCATGACGCGGGTCTGGACGGGCATTCCGATGCCGATGTCGCCCTGCACGCCCTGACCGACGCCATCCTGGGCGCCATTTCAGCGGGCGATATCGGCCTGCATTTCCCCCCCAGCGATCCCAAATGGAAGGGTGCGGATAGTGCGCAGTTCCTGCGCCATGCCGCCCACCTGGTGGCGGAAAAGGGCGGGGTCATTGCCCATGTCGATATCACCATCATCTGCGAACGGCCCAAGGTCGGCCCACACCGCGAGGCCATGGTGGCGCGCGTGGCGGACATCCTGGGCCTGAATCCCGCGCGGGTGTCGGTGAAGGCGACGACGACAGAGGGGCTGGGCTTTACCGGTCGGCGCGAAGGCATCGCGGCGCAGGCCGCCGCCACCGTCCGCCTGCCCCTGATCCTGGAGTAGGCCCATGTTTCCGCCCGATCTGGTGCAACTGGCCGAGGATATCCGCGACGGGTTCGCGGCCAAGGGCCTGTGGCTGGCCACGGCGGAAAGCTGCACCGGCGGGTTGATCGCAGGCTGCCTGACGCACGTGTCGGGGTCCAGCGCAGTCGTGGACCGGGGGTTCGTGACCTACACGAACGCGGCGAAGACGGACATGCTGGGCGTACCCGCCGCGCTGATCGCCGAGTTGGGCGCCGTCAGTGACCGGGTGGCAGAGGCCATGGCGGCAGGCGCCATCGCCCATAGCCGCGCCGATGTGGCCGTCGCGGTCACTGGGATTGCCGGGCCGACGGGCGGGACGGCGACGAAGCCCGTGGGACTGGTCTTCATCGCGCGGCACCAGCGGGGTGGCGATACGATGGTGGAGCGCCATATCTTTGACGGTGACCGCACGGCAGTGCGGCTGGCCACGGTAAAAAGGGCGCTGGAATTGCTGCTGGAAAGCCTCGGATGAGCGCGATCACCCCGACCATCGATCTGGCCGACACGATCCTGCGCGAATGGACGGAGCAGCCGGACATCATCGCCGCCTTCCTGGCGGGATCGGTGGCCAAGGGCAATGCCGGGCCGGGGTCGGACATCGACGCCGTTCTGATCCACCACCATTTGCCGGCGGCGGTGCGGGAGACGCATGAACGCCAAGGCGTGATGGTCGAACTGTTCCTGCACGATCCCGACACGCTGGCCTATTTCTGGGAGGCTGACCGCCGCCAAGGCAAGCCGTCGCTGGCCCGCATGGTGGCCAATGGCCTGCCCATCGCGGGCGACCCGGCCCTGATTGAGGAGTTGAAGCGCCAGGCGCAGGCTGTGCTGGATGGCGGGCCGCCGCCCCTCACCGAGGAGGAGCTGCGCACGCGGCGTTACTCCATCTCCGACCTGGCTGCCGATCTGGCACAACCGCGCAGTACCGCCGAACAGCTGGCCATCGGGTCGCGGCTTTATATCGAGCTGGCGGATTTCACGGTGCGTGCCGCCGGCGGCTGGACCGGCAGCGGCAAGGGCCTGGCCAAGGCGCTGCTGCGGCTGGACCCGATGCTGGCCAGCGCGTTCGAACATGCGTTCGGGGAACTGTTCGGCGATCAGGACGCCGCCGAAGTGCTGGCCCTGGTCGATCTCTGCCTGGAACCCTATGGCGGCCGCTTCATGGCCGGCGACCGCCGCCCCGCCCCGGCCGATTGGCGGTTGGGGGATTAGGAGCCTGGTGCCGAGCAGTACTCGGCCAGGGTATAGGCGACGTGGACCTGATACTTTGCACCTGGCTTCATCACGAATTCCGACGCGCCATAGCGCACGAAGCCGCCTTCCTTGGCTGGCTTCCAGTCGAACGTGTAGCCAAGCCGGGTCCAGGGTGCCCCACCCTCCTTCAGGTTCAGGCGCATATTGGTGGCGAACCAGTCCCAGTAAGATTGTTTTTCGGCACAGGCAGCATCGCCCGTGGCGCAGACGGGGCGGGTAGCCGTCCCTGTTACGGCGGGCGGACCCCATTGATCGGCCGTGTCCAGGGTGCAGGTAGCAGCCGAGATATCGGTGATGGGACAGGGCCGAACCAGCTGTTCCGCCTCAATCCACAATTCCACCACCTGGGCATAGGGGTTGGCGGGGTTCAGGCCCAGCCATTGTACCACCCGTTCCGTCTTGGCCGCCGCGTCGCCCGGCGCCTCGGTGCAGAATTCTTTCAGTTGCGGGACCGCGGTCACCCAAATCTGGCCCCAGCCGGTCGGGCCACCCGTCGTCTGACCCTTATAGTATTTATCATAGGCGTAGCTGGACATGGTGGAGGCGACCAGCACCTGCTTGCCATTGGGGCCGTCGCGCCAGGACAGCTTGGGATTGTCGGGCGCGATGCGCAGCAGGCCCGGCCCGATGGTGGAAGGCTTGGTGATGGCTGCTTCATACAGCGAGGCCGCGTAAAGCTGCGCCGGCGTCTGGACCGATGGCGCGCTGGCGGTCGTGGGCTTGTCCCCCATGCCGGCACAGGCCGTCAGGGACAGGGATAGAACCGCCAGGAAAACCGCATTACGCATATTACACCCTCCCGCATTACGAGCTTTAGGAAGGTAATGTTATCCGCCAAAAGTAGCAATAGCGTGACTTTATTCGCTCTCCACCCCCAACCCTGGCAGGGTGGGCAGGGTTGCGGATTTATCCAGCAGGCCGGCGGCCCGCAGATCATCGACGCCCGGCAGGTCGCGCAAGGATTCGAGACCGAAATGATCCAGGAAATGCGGCGTTGTCACCCAGGTCAGGGGACGGCCTGGCGTCTCGCGCCGCCGCCCGGGCCGGATCCACCCGGCCTCCATCAGGATATCCAGCGTGCCCTTCGATGTCGCCACGCCACGGATCGCTTCAATCTCCGCCCGCGTCACGGGCTGGTGATAGGCGACGATGGCCAGTGTCTCCACGGCGGCGCGGGACAGTTTGGCCGTCACCTCCACCTCCGTGCGCAACTGATCGCCCAGGTCGGGCGCCGTGCGGAAGGCCCACCGACCGCCGGACGCCACCAGATTGACGCCGCGATGGCGGTAGAGATTTTCCAGTTGCAGCAGCAGGGGCCGCACCGGCGTGGGGCCAATACGGGCCTGCAGCGCGTCTTCCGTCACGGGGTCGGCGGAAGCGAACAGGATCGCCTCCAGCAGGCGGACCAGTTGCGTGTCGGCATTGAAAAGATCGGTCACGTTCCCCCCTCCCCCTCGCGGCGGGCGCGCAACTGGATGGGGGCGAAGGCCCCGTCCTGGCGCAGTTCAAGCTTGCCAGCCTTGGCCAGTTCCAGGAGCGCCACAAAATTGCTGGCCAGCATGGACCGTGCCTTCACCCCCTGCCCCCGCCAGCCGCCGGGCAGCAGGGTGGACAGGTAGGACCAGTCGGGAATACGGCCCAACATGGCCTCCAACCGGGCCACCGCCTCTTCGATCGAGTATAGTTCCGTTACCGGAATGGTGAAGGGCGACTGCCGCGCCTGCCGCCCCGATATGTCGCCATAGGCCTTCAGCAGGTCATAGAGCGACAGGTCGTGGCGATGCTTGGCGAAGATCGGCAAATCTTCGGGCGCGCCCCGCACGAAACGGTCGCGACCCAGGCGTGGACGGGCCATCAGGCGTGCCGCGACACCCTGGATGGCCTCCAGCCGTTGCAGTTGCAAGGTCAATGCTGCGGCCAGCAACTCCGCCGATGGTTCATCGGGTTGCGGATCGGGCAGCAGCAGGCGGGATTTCAGATAGGCCAGCCAGGCCGCCATCACCAGATAATCGGCGGCCAGTTCCAGGCGCAGACGCCGCGCGTCTGCCACAAAGGACAGGAACTGTTCGGCCAGAGCCAAGATGGAGATGCGGGTCAGATCGACCTTCTGATCCCGTGCCAGGGTCAGCAGCAGGTCGATGGGCCCTTCAAACCCGTCAATATCCAGCAGCAGCGCCTCACAGGCGGGTGGATCATCGACGGGGCGCCCCTCATCGAACCCATCACTCACGGTGTCAGGCCAGCCAGCCCGGCAATGGCATTCACGACCCAGTCCGTGGCCGGACCCAGGATCATGTAAAGCGGGTTGAAATCAAATCCGGCATGGCCCGCCGCGAACGGGATCAGGAACACGAACAGCAGCAGGATGCCCATGCCATAGGGCTCCAGTCGGGAGACCGCCATGGCGGCCCGCATGGGCAGAATACCCACCAGCACCCGCCCGCCATCCAATGGGGGCAGCGGGATCAGGTTGAACAGGGCCAGCAGCACGTTGAACTGCAACGAAACCGCCAGATTATTCACCATCCACGGCGCGATGACATCAGGGGCCAGGGGCGCCACATGCAGCAGCAGAGCCGAGATAAAGGCCAGCACGAAATTCACCCCCGGCCCGGCGGCGGCGACCCAGATCATGTCGCGCTTGGGATTGCGCAGATTGCGGAAATCCACCGGCACCGGCTTGGCCCAGCCGAACATGAAGCCCGTAAAGATGAACATGGTCATGGGCAGCAGGACGGTGCCCACGGGATCGATATGGCGCAGCGGGTTCAGCGACAGGCGGCCCAGCATCTGCGCCGTCCGGTCACCGAATTTCAGCGCCGCATAGCCGTGTGCGGCTTCATGCAGGGTGATGGCGAACAGGGCCGGCAGGGCCATGATCGACAGCTTGAATAGGATTTCCTGAAAATCGGGCATCGCCTCACCCCGCCAGAAGCCGGTCGAATTCGGCCCGCAAGGCATTGATATCGGTGGGCGGGGCCGCCGCCACAAGGGCGGATGCGGCAGACCAGCGGCGCAGGCCCGCCGCGTCCAGGGCGCGTGCATGGGCGACCACGTCCAGCATCTCCGTCCTCTGGCCATTGCAGTGCAGGGCGACGTCGCAGCCAGCGGCCAGAACGGCGGCGGTGCGCTGACCCAGGGTGCCCGACAAGGCCTGCATCGACAGATCATCACTGAACAGCAGTCCGTCAAAGCCGATATGGCCACGCACGATGTCGCCGATCACGGTGGGAGAGATGCTGGAGGGGCGGTCAGCGTCGATGTCAGTATAGACGACATGGGCGACCATGGCGGCGGGCAGATGCGACAGGGCCTTGAAGGGTGCGAAATCCCAGGCTTCCAGCGCCGCCCGCGCCGTCGTGACCACGGGCAGTTCCTTGTGACTGTCGGCAAAGGCGCGGCCATGGCCGGGGATATGCTTGACGATGGGCAGGACCCCACCGGCCAGCAGCCCCGCCGCCTGCGACGCAGCCAGGGTGGCCACGGTGCCTGGGTCCATCGCGAAGGCGCGGTCGCCGATCACGTCATGCGCGCCCGGCACC
>CALRNG020000148.1:0-8159 GCA_943369495.1 Rhizobium sp. Q54 | reverse complement strand
GGAATAGTTGGGCCACGGCCACGCCACTGTCATTGGCGACGATATCGACATAACGCTCGCCCAGCCCGTCCAGAAAGGCGGCCAGCATGTCGGCCTGTGCTGCTGGCGCCAGGCTTTGCCCGGCCCGTACCCTGGTGTAGCCGAGGCCGAGAAAATCCGGAGCCAGGCACCGACGCCACGGTGACAGGCGTTCCAACTGTCCGCGCCATTGAAATCCGTTCAGCGGAAAGCCGTGCAGGAACAGGGCGGCAGGTCCTTTGCCCCGTTCCACATAGGCGATATCGCCGAAGCTGGTTGTCAGGTATCGGCGGGCGGCGTGAAAGGCCCTTGCGTCCAGCAGCGGCTCGGTCGGGGCAGCCAGGATGCCTGGGACTGGAACGGCGGCAGCGGCCAGGAGCGCAAGGCTCGACAAGGCAAAGGAACGGCGGTTCATATTGAAACTCACGGTGGCGGTGGACAGGGCACAAGCAATGTCGGACACAACTCATGTTCTCAATGACCCGCCCCATCATGGCGATATGACCTGCGAGGTTATTGTCCTGGGACACTAACGCCCGTACGGTTGAGCCCATGACCAAGCCGCAGATGCAATCCGCCCCCGCCGTGACCACCTGCAACGCCAGCTTAGGCGTCATGCTGCGTGAATGGCGGGCGGCGCGACGACTGAGCCAGTTGGGTCTGGCCCTGGATGCGGACATATCCGCCCGACATCTGTCCTATATCGAGACGGGGAAGGCGCAGCCCTCGCGCGAAGTGCTCATGCGGCTGGCCGATGCGTTGGAGATGCCGCTGCGTGAACGCAATGGCCTGCTGGTGGCCGGCGGATTCGCCCCGATCTTCCGTGAAACCGGCCTTGGCACGCCGAAGCTGGTGGGGATGAAGCAGGCGATTGAGGCGATCCTGGCGCAACAGGAACCGTACCCGGCTTTTGTCCTGGATCGCCGCTGGAATATCATCAAGGCTAATGAGGCGGCGGCTCGGGTGAATGATTGCGTGACCCGCGGCGCGCCGGCGGTTCATGACAATATGATGCGGCAGATTTTCAGTCCCGGCCCCTTCCGCGACGCCGTGGCGAACTGGCATGAGATCGCGGGCGACCTGCTGCGTCATCTCTATCAGGAAGTAGCGATGAACCCCGCTGACCGGATGGCAAAGGCGCTGCTGGATGAATGCCTGCACTATCCCGACGTGCCGGCCAGTTGGCGGTTCCGTGATCTGGCGGCCGGTCCTTCCCCGATGGTAACGACCATGCTGTACCATCCCGACGGTCGCATCTTGCAGTTCTTCTCCACCATCACCAGCTTCGCGACACCGTACGACGTGACGCTGGACGAACTGCGCATCGAATGCTGCTTTCCGCTGGATGAGGGTACGGCCGCCATCTGCCGTGACCTGCGGGATGCGGCGAACGCTTAACGCCATTGGCATGCCACCCGCGCGCCCGCCCCCCGTTGCATGCCCGCACCCTTCGCCCTAGGCTCATTACCCATAGGGGCGCCTTTGGACGGGCAGCCCGGAAGACATGAGGGTGGGCCATGCCTTTCACGGCGAAGATCCTTCTGCTCGGCTCTGGTGAGCTGGGGCGTGAGTTTGTCATTTCGGCCAAGCGGTTGGGCGCACAGGTCATCGCCTGTGATGCCTATGATAACGCCCCGGCCATGCAGGTGGCCGACGGGCGCGAAGTATTCCCCATGCTGGATGGCGAAAAGCTGCGCGCCGCTGTGGAAAGGCATAAGCCGGACTTCATCGTACCGGAGGTCGAGGCCATCCGCACCGAGATGCTGGCGGACCTGGAAAGCGAAGGTTTCACGGTGGTGCCGTCGGCGCGCGCCACGCAGATGACCATGAACCGCGACCGTATCCGCGAACTGGCCGCTGTCGATCTGGGCCTGCGGACCAGCAAGTATCGCTATGCCGAAAGCTTTGACGAGGTGAAGGCCGCCATTGCCCATACCGGCCTGCCCTGTGTGATCAAGCCTGTCATGTCCTCGTCGGGCAAGGGGCAGAGCACTGTGCGGGAAGAGGCCGCGCTGGAGACCGCATGGACCTACGCCGTCGCCAATATGCGCGGTGACCGGGCGAAGGTGATCGTCGAGGAGTTCATCCCGTTCGAGTATGAGATCACCCTGCTGACCGTGCGCACCAAGGACGGTATCGTCTTCTGCCCGCCCATCGGCCACCGGCAGGAGCGCGGCGATTATCAGGAAAGCTGGCAGCCGATGCCCATGCGGCCGGACCTGCTGAAGGCCGCGCAGGACATGGCCGCCAAGGTCGTTAACGACCTGGGCGGCCATGGGATTTTCGGGGTGGAATTCTTTGTCACCCAGGATGAGGTGATCTTCTCCGAACTCAGCCCCCGCCCGCATGACACAGGCATGGTCACTCTGACATCACAGAACCTGTCGGAGTTTGATCTGCATGCCCGCGCCATCCTGGGCCTGCCCATCCCGGCGGTGGAACTGTACGGCCCGTCGGCCAGTGCCGTGATCCTGGCCGACCGCGATGCCAGGGAGTTCGCCTTCTCCGGTCTGGCCAATGCCCTGTTCACGGGCCGTCCAGACCAGGCGGTTGATGTGCGCCTGTTCGGAAAGCCCGCCACGCGCCCCTATCGGCGCATGGGCGTGGCCCTGGCCCGTGGCAATGACACGGACGAGGCCCGGTCGACCGCGCGTGAGGCCGCGTCGCGCATCCGTATTGATTACAAGTGATGCCGGCTGGCCCGCCGCCCTTCAGCGCCATGACGGGCATCCAGACCGGCAGTCCGGCCTTCCGCCGGGTCTCCCTGGCGCTGTTCGCGGCGGGCTTTGCCACCTTTGCCCTGCTGTATCATGTGCAGCCTTTGCTGCCGCTCCTGGCTGACGGTTTCGGTGTGGCACCGGCAGAGGCCGCTTTGGCGCTGTCGCTTGCTACCGGTTTCCTGTCGGTCTCTATGCTGCTGTCGGGTGCCCTGGCCGATGCGTTTGGGCGCAAGCCGGTGATGGTGGCCTCATTGACCTTGTCGGCGCTGCTGACCCTGTTGACGGCCATCATTCCGTCCTGGCACGGGCTGCTGCTGGCCCGCGCTCTTTTCGGGGTGACGTTGGCGGGGCTGCCGGCGGTTGCCATGGCCTATCTGGGTGAGGAGATGCACCCAACGGCGCTGGACCGGGCCATGGGTCTCTATATTGCGGGATCGGCGATGGGCGGCATGGCGGGCCGGTTGGTAACCGGCGTCGTGGTTGATTTCCTGCCCTGGCAGGTTGCGACCATCGGTATCGGCCTGCTGGGGTTGCTTGCATCCTTCGCGGTTTGGCGGTCCCTTCCCGTGTCGGCAGGGTTTGTGCGGCGCACGGTCCGGCCGGGCATGATGCTGACGGCTTTGGCAGCGCCCCTGCGGCGGGCCGATCTCCGTCTGCTGTTCTTACAAGGCTTCCTGCTGATGGGCGCCTTTATCACCATCTTCAATTACATGGGCTTCCGCCTGCTGCTGCCGCCCTTCGACCTGCCGCAGTCTGTGGTGGCGCTGATCTTCAGCGCCTATCTGCTGGGCATGGGCTCTTCCTCCACCGTGGGGCGACTGACGATGCGGTGGGGCAGGCCGCGCGTGATGGCCGGGGCCGTGCTGATCATGACGGCCGGCATTGCCCTGACACTGGCCGAAACGCTCTATACCATCATCCCCGGTATCGGCTTGATGACCTTCGGCTTTTTCGGCGCGCATTCGATCGCCAGCGGCTGGGTTGGGGCGCTGGCCCCGGCCAGCGGCAAGGCACAATCCTCCTCCCTGTACCTCTTCTCCTATTACATGGGGT
The DNA here is from genome assembly GCA_943369495.1 of Rhizobium sp. Q54. GTDB lineage: Bacteria > Pseudomonadota > Alphaproteobacteria > Azospirillales > Azospirillaceae > Niveispirillum. The sequence goes on along the minus strand of CALRNG020000148.1, from coordinate 4,368 downwards.
CCAGCCTTGTTGGTGCTGGCGGGGGCGTGGTCTGGGCTGGATGGGGCTGGGCCGGGCTGGTGGCGGTGGTGGCCTTGATGCTGGCCCTGTCGCTGACGGCCATCGCGGCCTTGTCGCGCACGGCGCGGGGATAAGACATGGACACGATCCTCAACATCATCCTGCCCGTGTTCGGTCTGGTTGCCATCGGTTTCGCCATCGGGCGCCCGCCGCTGTTCCCGGCTGATTTTGCAAAATCGCTGTCGAACTTCATCTTCTACCTGGCGCTGCCCTGTCTGCTGTTCCGGTCCATGGCGTCCAGGGGCCTGCCGCATGGCGATGAGATGAACCTGGTCGCCGCCTATTACCTGGCCCTGACCGCCATCATGCTGGCCAGTTTCCTCTATGCCCGCTGGGTCTATCGGGAGACGCTGGGCGGGGCGGCGACCTTGATGCTGGGGTCCTGCTTTTCCAACACGGTGCTGGTCGGTGTCCCTCTGATGCTGGCGGCGTTCGGGCAGGCGGGGCTTCAACAGATGCTGTTGCTGGTCACCGGCCATTCCGCTTGGCTGATCGGCATCGCGACCGTCCTGGCGGAGGCATCAAGGGCAGGAAAGGGGGGTGGCGCGCTGCGCATCGCGGGACAGACTCTGTCGGCGCTGGTCAAGAATCCGGTGATCATCGCCATCCTGGCCGGTCTTGCCTTCGGCGCCGCCGGTCTGACCATTCCCGGTCCCATTGACGGTATGATACGCATGCTGGGCGAAGCGGCGGTTCCCTGTTCGCTGTTCGCGCTGGGCGCTAGCCTGGTTGGACTGACGGTCACGGACCTAGTGGGCAGAACCTTGTTCATGACCATGGTTAAGCTGTTTGTGCTGCCATTGGCGGTGTTTGTTTCCGGCCGTTACATTTTTGAGCTTCCGCCTTTGACCCTGGCTGTGGCGGTCACCACCGCCAGCATGCCGGGCGGCATGAACGCTTTTTTGTTTGCCCAGCGCTATGAAACGCATGTGGCGCGCACCGCCAGTTCGACCATGTTGACCACTTTGTTCTCTGCGTTAACCACAGGTCTGGTCATCGATATCTTTCGCGCCGGCTGAAATACAGGTTTTCAGCGCTTGTGCGGGCTGTTGGCGAAATAATTCGTTACATGCGTGAAACCATGTGTGACTTTCCGCCACAAACTTACGCATGTAATGTCCCGCAATAGGACGGGGGGAACGTTGTTCATCGCTGGGGGCGGTGGTCAACGGGGGATCGCCCTTGCCCGGTAGCCGCGCCCGTTGTCGCGGCCCCGACAATGGTGAGCGATATGACGGTGCAGCCTCTTCACATCCGCCCTGGCCAGGATGGCAACGACAACCGGCCCAATCTTCCGGGGGGGCAGCGCTGGACACCGCCGGGGGGACGCCGGGCGTCCAAGCTGAAATGGGTTCTGCTCGGCACCGTGCTGGTGGCCATTGCCGGTGCCGGCGCCTATGTCGCGTTCAAGCCCAAGCAGACTGCCGATGGCAAGCCCGCCGCCGCCGCCGATCAGGGCGACAAGGACAGCTCCTCCATTTTGACCGTCACGACGGTCAAGGCCACGGCCAGCGATGTGCCGCGTCAGCTGCTGGTCACGGGTTCGCTTGCATCGTGGGACGAGCTGCCGATCGGCACCCAGACTTCCGGTCTCGCCATCGTTGAGGTGCTGGTGGATGAGGGCGACAAGGTGAAGGCCGGTCAGTTGCTGGCCCGTTTCGACGATAAGGTGCTGCGCGCCGATCTTCTGTCGCGTGAGGCGTCCCTGCGGGAAGTGCAGGCGCTGGCGGCGGAAGCCGAGGCGAATATCCGCCGCGCGGAAGAACTGGCCCGCACCGGTGCCATCTCCACCCGCGACCTGGACGCCCGCCGGTCAACGGCGCTGACCACCAAGGCCCGCGTCGGTGTGGCGGAGGCCGCCAAGGTCCAGGCCACCGCCCGTCTGGCCCAAACAGAGGTCCGCGCGCCGACCGATGGCACCATCGCCAAGCGCAATGCCCGCCTGGGTGCCGTGATGTCGGCGGGGGGTACGGAACTGTTCCGCATCATCCGCGACGACCGTGTCGAACTGCTGGCCGAGGTGCCGGAGATCGATCTGCGTCAGCTGGCCGTGGGCCAGACCGCAGAACTGTCGGCCCTGGATATCAACGGTAAGCCCTTCATCGGCACCGTGCGCATTATCTCCCCGATCGTTGATACCAAGACGCGTATCGGCACCGTGAAGATCGATGTGCCGCATGATCAGTATCTGCGCCCCGGCATGTTCCTGACGGCGCGTGTCCGCACGGGCACGCAAAGCGCGCCGGTCCTGCCCGAAGAGGCCGTGGTCTATCGCGACGCCAAGAGCTGGGCCGTCGTTGTCGATCCCGCCAAGGATGAAAAGGGTCACCAGACGGTGGCGGCGCGGGAGGTGCAGACCGGCCCGCGCGATGGAAACCGCCTGGCCATCTTGTCCGGTCTGAAGGCTGGTGAGGATGTTGTGGTGACCGGGGCGGGCTACCTGAAGAGCGGCGACAAGGTGATCGTCACCCCGACGCCGTCCGACAAGATCAACCCGCTTCCCGCCAACTGACCGCTGGATAGAGAAAGGCGCCGGACATGAGCCGCGGCAATATCTCGGCGGTCGCCATCCGCCACCCCGTACCCCCCATCGTCCTGTTCATCATCCTGACGCTGGCCGGCCTGATTTCCTTCTGGAAGATGGATATCACCGGCAATCCGGACATCGACTTCCCCATCGTCAATGTGGGTGTGTCGCGTCCGGGCGCGGCCCCGTCGGAACTTGAACAGGAAGTGACGAAGAAGATCGAAGATGCGGTGTCCAACATCACGGGCATCGATCACGTTTCTTCCAACATCACCGACGGCTATTCCAACACCACCATCGAGTTCAAGATCGGATACAATACCGACCGTGCCGTCAATGACGTGCGCGACGCGGTCAGCCGTATCCGTTCCGACCTGCCGCAGGACATCTATGAACCGCAGGTCCAGCGGTTGGACGTGACCGGCGATGCCATCCTTTATTATGCCGTGACCTCCACCCACCGTACCGTTGAACAGCTGTCCTGGCTGATCGACAGCGATCTGGCCCGTTCGCTGAAGCGCGTCGACGGTGTCGGCGAGGTGGAGCGGCTGGGTGGCCAGAACCGGGAAATCCGCGTCAATCTGGTGCCGGCGCGCATGATGGCGCTGGGTGTGACGGCGGGTGAGGTCAATTCCCAGCTGATGCAGCTGAATATCGACATGCCGGGCGGACGCGGCACCATCGGTGCTGCTGAACAATCCATCCGCACCCTGGGTCGGGCCCAGAGCGTGGAGGATCTGCGCAATGTCGAGATCGCGGTGGCCGGGGCGCGCAAGGTGCGCCTGTCCGATATCGCGGATATCGTGGACGGTACGTCCGAACTGCGCGGCGTTTCCCGTCTGGACGGCGTGCCGACCGTGGGCTTCGCCATCAGCCGTTCGCCCAATTCGTCGGAAGTGACGATTGCCAAGGGTGTTGATGCCGCAATTGAGCAGCTGAAGAAGGAATATCCTGACCTCACCTTCAAGCTGATCATCTCCAATGTGAAATACACGGTCGACAGCTATATCGCCTCCATTGAGGCGCTGGTTGTTGGCGCATTGCTGGCGGTGGGCGTTGTCTGGTGGTTCCTGCGCGACATGCGCGCCACCCTGATTTCCGCCCTGGCCATGCCGTTGTCGACGATCCCGACCTTCCTGGTCATGGAATGGTTCGGCTTCACGCTGAACGGCATCACCATGCTGGCTTTGGCCCTGGTGGTCGGTATCCTGGTCGATGATGCGATCGTGGAGATCGAGAATATCGTCCGCCATATCCGGCAGGGCAAACGCCCCTATGAGGCGGCGCTGGAAGCGGCGGATGAGATCGGCCTGGCGGTCGTCGCCACCACGATGACCATTGTTGTCGTGTTCCTGCCCGTGTCCTTCATGCCTGGTATCGCCGGTCAGTTCTTCAAGTCGTTCGGTGTCACGGTCGCGGTGGCGGTTCTGTTCTCGCTGCTGGTCGCGCGACTGCTGACCCCGCTGATGGCGGCCTATTTCCTGAAGCCGGCCCAACCGGACGAGCACAAGGAAGGTCCCTGGTCTCACCGTTATCTGACGCTGCTGGACTGGTGCATCACGCATCGGTGGAAGACCATCGCTGCCGGTACCTTGTTCTTCTTCGCGTCGGTGGGGCTGACCCTGGCACTGCCGTCGGGCTTCATCCCGGCACAGGATATCGGCTTTTCCAACCTTCAGATGGAGATGGCACCGGGTGTGAACCTGGAACAGATGGACGCTTCGGTGCAGCGCGCCGCCAATGTCCTGCGCGCCCAGCCGGAGGTGGAGACCACCTGGGCC
>CALRNG020000147.1:0-8195 GCA_943369495.1 Rhizobium sp. Q54 | reverse complement strand
GGGCGATGATGTTTAACGCAATCGTCTCCACCTCGCTCCGCAACCGGCTGATGGTGCTGGTCGCGGCCTTGCTTCTGACGCTGTATGGCGGCTTCACGCTGGGCCATCTGTCGGTGGATGTGTTCCCCGACCTGAACCGCCCCACCATCACATTGATGACCGAAAGCCCCGGCATGGCCCCGGAGGAGGTGGAGCGGCTGGTCAGCTTCCCCATCGAAACGGCCATGAATGGCATGCCGGGGGTGGAGCGCGTCCGCTCCACCTCGTCCGCCGGCCTGTCGGTGGTGACGGTGGAGTTCGGATGGGGTACCGAGATTTACCGCAACCGGCAGCAGGTGACGGAACGTCTGTCGCTGCTGACGGGGCAGTTGCCGCCCGGTGTGGTGCCGCATATGGGCCCCATCTCCTCCATCATGGGGGAGATCATGCTGGTGGCCCTGACCCCGGCACAGGGGGCCGCCATCGATCCGATGCGGTTGCGCGATGTCGGCGACTGGACATTGCGCCCGCGCATCCTGTCCATCCAAGGCGTGTCGCAGGTCATCCCCATGGGCGGTGAGGTGCGACAGTTCCGGGTGGCCCCCGATACGGGCCGTATGGCCCTGCTGGGCGTCACGCCAGAACAGGTGCGCATGGCCCTTTCCGATTACGGCACCAATGTCGGCGGCGGCATCGTGGAACAGCGGGGTGAGGAACTGCTTGTGCGTGGCATCGGTCGGACCAGCCGGTTGGAGGATCTGCGCAAGTTGCCGGTGGCGACCATCGATGGCGCCACCATCGTGCTGGGTGATGTCGCGGCTGTTGATCATGCTTCCCGCCCGCGCCGGGGCGATGCCGGCCTGAACGCCGCCACCGCCGTTCTGGTGTCGATACAGAAGCAGCCGGATGCCGACACGCTGACCGTCACCCGCGCCGTGGAACGGGCCTTGACCGAGCTGACATCCGGGTTGCCGGAAGGGGTGGCGGCCCCGGTCGTGGTCTTCCGTCAGGCCGATTTCATCGAGAACAGCGTCGATAATGTCGAACGCGTGCTGGTGGAGGCCGGGATCGTCGTAGCCGTCATCCTGTTCCTGTTTTTGGGCAATTTCCGCACGACCATCATCAGCCTGACGGCCATCCCCATCTCGCTGCTGGTGGCGGTGCTGGTGTTCAAGGCGCTGGGCCTGACCATCAACACCATGACCTTGGGCGGGCTGGCCATCGCCATCGGAGAGTTGGTCGATGATGCAGTGGTGGATGTGGAAAACATCTTCCGCCGCCTGCGCGAAAATGCCCTGCGCCCGGAACCATTGCCCGTGCTGTCCATCGTTCTGTCGGCCAGCACGGAAGTGCGGTCGGGCATTGTCTATGCCACGGCCATCATCGTGCTGGTCTTCGTGCCCCTGTTCGCGCTGTCGGGCATTGAGGGGCGGTTGTTCGCGCCGCTGGGTATTGCTTATATCGTGTCGATCCTGGCCAGTTTGGTCACGGCCATCACCGTCACGCCGGTGCTCTGCTACTACCTGCTGCCGAAGCTGGCGGATACGGCGCACCGTGATGGCTGGCTGGTGGCCAAGCTGAAGGCTGGGAATGACCGGCTGTTGGATTGGGCGTTTGCCCATCGCCGAACTGTGATGGGCGGTGTGGCCGCCGCGGTCCTGGCGTCCCTGGCGGCGGTGCCGTTCCTGCCCCGCGCCTTTCTGCCGGATTTCAACGAAGGCACCCTGACCATCAGCATGGCGATGCAACCCGGTATCTCGCTGGAGCAATCGTCAGAGGTCGGGCGTATGGCCGAACGCCTGATTGCTCAGGTGCCGGAGGTGACCGCCGTCGCCCGCCGCACGGGCCGGGCGGAGCTGGACGAACATGCCATGGGGGTGCATGCGTCGGAGATTGATGCCCATCTGAAGCCATCGGACCGGCCCAAGGCCGATATCCTGGCCGATGTGCGGGCCCGTCTGTCCAGCCTTCCGGTGACGGTGAATATCGGGCAGCCGATTTCCCACCGTCTGGACCATATGCTGTCGGGCGTGCGCGCCCAGTTGGCCGTGAAGCTCTATGGCGACGATATGGTCGCGCTGCGCGCCCTGGCCGGCGGGTTGCAGCAGAAACTGTCAACCATTCCCGGTCTGGTCGATTTGCAGATCGAAAAGCAGGTCCTGATCCCGCAACTGCGCGTTGATGTCGATCCCGACCGGGCGCGCGCGCATGGCATCACCCCGTCCGCCGTTCTGGCGGCGGTGCAAAGCCTGTCCAGCGGGGAGGTGGTGACGGAGATCATTGAGGGCGACCGCCGCCACGACCTTGTCCTGCGCCTGAAGGATGAGGCGCGGGACCCGGCCAGCCTGGGCCGTGTGCTGATCGACACGCCGGTCGGCCCCGTGCCCCTGTCACAATTGGCAGAGGTGAGTGAGGGCGATGGCCCCAATGAGGTGATGCGCGAGAATGGGCAGCGGCGTCTGGCCCTGCTGGGCAATGGCGACGGCAAGCGCGATATGGCGGCGATCGTGGCCGATATCCGGGCCGTCCTGGACACGACATCCATGCCCGCCGGCACCCATGCCAGCCTGGAGGGCACCTTCCAGGCGCAGGAACAGGCGGCGCGCACCATCGCCGCCCTGTCGGCGGTGTCCTTCGCCCTGATCTTCCTGGTGCTGTACAGCCGCTACCGCGCCGCCGTGCCGGTGCTGATCATCATGGGGACGGTGCCCATGGCCCTGGTCGGGTCGGTGGCGGCCTTATGGCTGGCGGGGCTGCCGTTGTCGGTGGCCAGCATGGTGGGTTTCATCACCTTGGCCGGCATTTCCACCCGCAACGGCATCTTGAAGATCAGCCATTACATCAATCTCTGCCGGATCGAGGGGGAGGTGTTTGGAACCGCGATGATCCGGCGCGGCAGCCGGGAACGGCTGGTGCCCGTGCTGATGACGGCCTTGTCGGCGGGGCTGGCGCTGATCCCCCTGCTGATCGGGGCCGATGCGCCGGGCAAGGAAATCCTGCATCCCGTCGCCGTCACCATTTTTGGCGGGCTTATCAGCGCCACGCTGCTGGACACCGTTATCACACCGCTTCTGTTCGCGCGCTTCGGCGGTCCTGCCGTTGCCCGCTTGCTCTCCATCCCCCGATCCACCCCCGGCCAGGTTGCCGAGGCCTTTTAAGGAGTGATGATCATGAAGTTCAACGCCGCCACCCTGGCGCTGGCCACCCTGCTGACCCTGTCGCCCGTTGCCGCCTTCGGCCACGCCCCACCCGTGGGCGTGCATGGCGGGATGCAGGTGCATGCGGGGCCGTTGCACCAGGAACTGGTGATCAAGGACAAGGTCCTGACCGTCTATCTGAACAATATAGAGGACAAGCCGATGGATACAGCCGGCGCCACGGGCAGCGTCACCCTGCTGATCGACGGCACCCCGGTGCAGGTAACGCTGGCCCCCGCCGGTCCCAACAGCCTGTCGGGCAAGATCGACCGCGAGGTGCCGGTGGGCACCCGCATCGCCACCATCGTGACGCTGGCCGGCAAGGGGCCGGTGCAGGCGCGGTACGAGTGGAAGCCGGCGGCGGCTGTGAAGCATACGGGGCATTGAGGGGGAGGGCCGCCGGTGTCATGCCGGCGGCCATTCGCCCGACCGCCAGTTCCGTGCCGTGTGTATTACCCGCAGGATCACGATCTGCTCAGCTCCGTCCGGGGCGGTCGACACCGTGTAGCAGATGATATAGGGCAGCCCCGTCACCAGTTTTTCCAAGGTTCCGGCAACCCTGCCCGGGCGGCCCAGTGAACGCTGGCCCATTGCATCACCAGTCTGTCTGATGCTGACGGCCACTTTGCGGGCGGCAGCAGGATTGTCCGCAGCGATATGGCGGGCGACAGATTTGAGATCGTCCAGTGCGCTGCGCAGCCACTGAACAGGGCGGATCAATTGCCACTCCGCTCAGCGATCACTTCCTCAATCGCTGCATCCAACTCGTCCATCGCCTGATCGTGCGGGATCAGCTGTGCTGTGCGCATTTCTACCAGGGCCGTTTCGATGGCGGCGACATCGTGGCTTTCGCGGGACAGGTAGCTTTCGATGGCCTCGGTCAGCAGTGCATCCTGGCTGCGGCGGGTGCGCGCTGCCAGATGCGCAAGCTGGGCTTCCGCTTGCGGTGACAGGTGCACCGTCAATGTCGTGCCTTCCGGCATGGCTGCATTCCTGCGTTGGCGTCAGGGTTGATGTTATCACACTCACCCTGGCCCCAAAAACACTTCCGACATCGGATGATATCCCCTTGACGAGAGGTCCGGCCTGCCCCATCTTGATCTCGTTGTTTCAACATACAGAAAGGAGGTGATCCGATGTCTCGTTCCACTTTGCGGACCCGCGCGGATCTCTCCGGCATCCGGTCTTTCGCCGGCTGATCGGAAGATGTCCGCTGGCGGGGTCCACCGCCAAAGCGGATCGTCCATGCGTCATCATGGAAGGCAGGGCCGGTTCCCCGGGGGACCGGCCCTGTTTTATGTGGAAAACCGCTGTTGGCGGCCCGTTCCTTGGTTCCGTTTTGCCGGCGGGCTTGCTATCAAGGCCCAAGCATAAGAGTTCCACCAAAAATCCGGGTCCTTTTGATGAATCGCCAAGATCGCCGCCGTCAGCTTTCCGATTTGGCCAAGTCGGATGCGATGTATTCCAGCTTCCCGTCCGACATGCGGGCGGCGACGGAACTGCATCGTCAGGGCCGCATGAAGGAAGCGGCGGATACGCTGCGCAAGATCACCAAGGTCTATGCTGACCACCCGGATGTGCGCGTCGCCTGGTCCAACCTGGGTGCCACCTTGCAGGGGCTGGGCAAGCTGGACGATGCTGTTGCGGCCCTGAAGAAGGCCCGCGCGCTGAAGCCCGATCATCCGCCGCCGCACCATAATCTGGGCATGGCGCTGGCCCAGCAGGGCAAGCTGGACGAGGCCATCGAAAGCCTGCAGCGCGCCTGCGAACTGGACCCGAATTTCCGCGACGCCTGGGCCGGGCTGGCCCTGGTGCGCGAACAGACGGGCGAAATCCCGCTGGCCGCCGAGGCGTGGCAGCGTGCGGTGCAGGCCGATCCCAACGCGGTGGAGCCGCTGTTCAATTTCGGCAACTGCCTGTTCCGGCTGGGCATGCTGCAGGAAGCGGCCAACGCCTTCCAGGGCTGTCTGGCCCGCCGGCCCAACATGCCGGAAGCCGTCTATGCGCTGGGCCGCGTGCATGAAGAGGCGGGCAGCTTCGACACCGCCGCTGAGGCCTATCTGGCCGCCACCCGCATCGCCCCGCAGGTGGGGCAAGGCCATGCGCAGCTGGCCGGGCTGATTGTCACCATCGCCGGCAGCGATCTGGCCAAGGCGCAGGGCCTGGCCGATACCTATCGCCAGACCCACCCCGACAGCCCCATTGTGCCGCAGCTGTTCGGTCGCCTGGAAGAGATTGCCAAGGCGGCGACGGACGCTCCGGCGATGGCTGCACCGACGGAAGAGGCGAAGGCCGAGGGCTGAGCGCTTCACCGGACCATCAGAAAGGGCGGCGCGGATCATCTCGGCGCCGCCCTTTTGCATTTCCGTCCCTATTTCTTCTTGGCCTTCAAGGCCAGCTTGGCGGCGCGGTAGCGCGATGCCCAGCCGGGCTTTTCCTCCTGCGGGGCGCGGGCGATCGACAGGGCGTCGGGCGCCACGTCGCGGGTCACGACCGTGCCTGCCGCCGTGTAGGCACCATCGCCCACCGACACCGGGGCCACCAGCGTGGAATGGGTGCCGATGAAGACGTTGGACCCGATGCGGGTGCGGTGCTTCAACACGCCATCATAGTTACAGGTGATGGTGCCGGCCCCGATATTGGAGCCGCCGCCGACATCGGCATCGCCCAGATATGTCAGGTGGTTGGCCTTGGCGCCGGCCCCGAATGCCGTGTTTTTCAGTTCCACGAAATTGCCGATATGCGCCCCTTCGCCGACATCGGTGCCGGGGCGCAGGCGGGCATAGGGGCCGATGATGGCGCCCTTGCGCACGATCACCCCCTCCAGATGGCTGAAGGGCTTGATCTCCACCCCGTCTTCCACCGTCACGCCCGGCCCGAACACCACATTCTGGCCCACGGTGACATCGCGGCCCAGGTTCGTATCGGCTGCGAAATAAACACTGTCGGGGTCCAGCAGGGTGGCACCATTGGCCATGGCCGCCAGACGCAGCCGCTGCTGAAAAATCCTTTCGATACCGGAAAGTTCGGCCCGGCTGTTGACGCCGGCGGTGTCATCCGTCGGCCCTTCAACCACGGCGCAGGTCCAGCCCTGGGAACGCGCGACCGCCACGGCGTCGGTCAGGTAATATTCGCCCTTGGCGTTGGCGTTACCGATGCCCGACAGCAACGCGCCCATCCGCGCCCCGTCAAACGCCATGAAGCCGGCATTGCACAGCGTGACGGCGCGTTCATCGGGCGTGGCGTCCAGGAACTCCACAATCTTTTCCAGGCCGCCATCGGCCCCCAGGATCAGGCGGCCATAGGCGCCGGGATCGGCGGGGCGCATGCCCAGAACCACCACGGCAGGATCGCCCGCGCCATTGCGGGCCGCAACCATCTTCGACAGGGTGGTGGCGGTGATCAGGGGCGAGTCGCCATAGAGCACCAACACATCGCCGGTAAAGCCCGCCAGTTCGCTTAAGGCCGCCTTCACCGCGTCGCCGGTGCCAAGCTGATTTTCCTGCACAACGGTCGGGTGCGGGGCGACGGTGGCGGCGACATTGTCCATGCCGGGGCCGACCACCACCACGATCTTTTCCGGCGACAGGCTGGCGGCGGCCGCCACCACATGGCTGACCATGGGCAGGCCCCCCAGCGGGTGCAACACCTTGGGCAAGGCGGATTTCATGCGCGTACCCTTGCCGGCGGCAAGGATGATGCAGGCGAGCGGGCGATGGGACATGGTGGCGGGCCGCGTGGCAGTTTGTCTAAGCTCGCCCCCTGTATCATACAGACCCCTGTGAAAGCCAAGCGGAAGCGGCAGAGACGATGAGCATCCTGGAACGGTTCCCCGCCCTGATCTTCGATTTCGACGGGACCCTGATCGACAGCGCGCCCGATATCGCCCTGGGCCTGAACCGGCTGCTGGTCCAGGAAGGCCGGCGGGAACTGCCGCTCTCCACAGTGCATCAGATGATCGGCGATGGGGCGGGGCGTTTGGTGGAACAGGCCTTCGCCGCCACGGGTGCGGCCCTGACGCCGGAAGAGGCGGGGCCGATGACGCAGCGATATCTGGCGCTGTATGGCGCGCTGCCCGTGGACCGGGGGTGCATTTATCCAGGCGTGGTGGAGACGTTGGCGGCGCTGAAGGCCGCCGGGCACCGGCTGGGCCTGTGCACCAACAAGCCGGCGGGGATCAGTATCGATCTGCTGCGCGAACTGGGGCTGGATATGCTGTTCGATGCGGTGGCTGGCGGCGACAGTGTGGCGCGCCGGAAGCCGCATCCCGACCCGCTGCTGTTCGTTATGGACAAGTTGGGCGTGGATGCCGGCGGAGCCGTCATGGTGGGCGACAATGCCAATGACGTCGCGGCGGCGCGCGGGGCCTGCGTGCCGGTGGTGGCCGTCGCCTATGGCTATCCGCGCATGAAGGTGGAGGATCTTGGCGCGGATATCATCATCGACCGGTTTGCGGATTTGCCGGGCGCGTTGGCGCGGTTGGGGTGAGGATCACCCCGCCTGGACGCTGGCCAGATGCACCTTCACGGCGCCCAGCGGGCTGTCCATTTCCAGGCGCACGGGCACGGGCGGGCCGCCGGTGATGGCGGGGGCGATATAGAGCGTGACGGGGACGTCCTTGCGCTTTGCCCCCTCCCGGTCGCGGTCACGCTGGCGGTTTTCCTTCCAGCGACCGGCCACCGGCTTGTACTTCACTGAGCAAGCGGTGGCGGGGCCGGCATAGACCGACAGGTCCGTCGCCTCCAGCGTGGCCGGGCCCTGCGTGGCGAAGACCAGATCATAACGCTGCCGCCCGTCATAGACGGGAACGGTGATGTCGCAATCTCCCTTCTTCGCCACCTGATCCAGCACGGCGACGATGGCGGAGACGGGGTCGACCGTGCCCAGGCGCAGGTCGGCGGGCACCGGTTCGCGGTCCTTCTCCGGCGCGGGGTCGGCGAGCGTCAGGGTGGGGGTGCCGTCGGGCGTGTAATCCACCGTGGTCAGGCGCGGCTGATCGCGCCAGCTGCCATGGGCCGT
>CALRNG020000146.1:0-8200 GCA_943369495.1 Rhizobium sp. Q54 | reverse complement strand
TCTGCCCTCGACATCAACTATGCCCAGGAACTGGGCTACCGTATCCGTCTGCTGGGCATTGCCCGGCGCACCCCGGATGGCATCGAACAGCGCGTGCATCCCTGCATGGTGCCGATCACCAGCCCCTGTGGCGCCACCGACGGCGTGTTCAACGCCGTCGTCGCCGATGGCGATTTCGTGGACAAGGTGGTGCTGGTGGGCCGGGGTGCCGGTGCTGGCCCGACCGCGTCCGCCGTCGTTGCCGATCTGGTCGATATCGCCCGGGGCCGGTCCACGCCGACCTTTGGCGTGCCGGCGGGTGAACTGGAGCCGGCCAAGGCCGCCCCGCTGAGCCGTCGTCGTGGCCGCTATTATGTGCGCCTGATGGTGGTGGACCGTCCCGGCGTGATTGCCGAGATCGCGGCCACGCTGCGCGACCAGAATGTCTCCATGGAGGCGTTCTTGCAGCGCGGCCGCGCACCCGGTGAGGCAGTGCCGGTCGTCTGGACCACCCACGACACGGACGAGGCCGCCATGCAGCAGGCGCTCGCCACCATCGCGTCGTTGGACAGTGTTCTGGAACCACCGCGCATGATCCGCATCGAGGATTTCTGATACACACTCAACCCAGGAACGGCGCAATCGACAAGACGCCGATCTCAGCCATAGGGGAACGAAAATGAGTGAGAAGAGCAATCCGAAGGGCGATTTCTCCCTGGTGATGGATCGCAATCTGGCGCTGGAAGTGGTCCGCGTCACCGAAGCGGCAGCCCTGTCGGCCTCGCTGCTGATGGGCCGTGGCGACGAGAAGGCCGCCGACCAGGCCGCCGTGGACGCGATGCGCAAGGCGCTGAACAGCCTGTCCATCGACGGCACCGTCGTGATCGGCGAGGGCGAGCGCGACGAAGCCCCGATGCTGTATATCGGGGAAAAGGTCGGCACCGGCAACGGCCCCAAGATCGACATCGCCCTGGACCCGCTGGAAGGCACCACCATCTGCGCCAAGGGCGGCCCCAACGCCCTGGCCGTCATCGCCATGGCGGAGGCCGGCGGCTTCCTGAACGCGCCTGACGTTTACATGGAAAAGATCGCGGTGGGCGGCGGCCTGCCGGGCGGCGTTGTCGACCTGGACGAAAAAGTCGAGACGAACCTGCGCAATCTGGCGCTGGCCAAGGGTGCCGACGTGTCTGAACTGGTGGTCTGTATCCTGGACCGCCCGCGCCATGCCGAACTGATCGCTCGTGTGCGTGAGGCCGGTGCGCGCATCATGCTGATCGGCGATGGTGACGTGTCGGGCGTGATCGCGACCGCCCAGCCCAATGCCGGCATCGACCTCTATATGGGGTCCGGTGGTGCGCCGGAGGGGGTTTTGGCCGCAGCCGCCCTGCGCTGCATCGGTGGGCAGTTCCAGGGCCGCCTGATTTTCCGCAACGATGCCGAGCGGGAGCGCGCCAAGCGCTGGGGCGTCACCGACCTGAGCAAGAAGTACACCCTGTACGATCTGGCCAAGGGCGACGTGATGTTCTGTGCCACCGGCATCACCACCGGCCCCATGCTGGACGGCGTCCGCCGCTTCCCCGGCGGCGCCATCACCCATTCGGTGGTGATGCGGTCCAAGTCCGGCACGGTCCGCTATGTCGAGGCGCACCACAATCTGCGCACCAAGACCAGCTTCATTCCGGAAGCGAAGCGGTAATTTCGCTTTTCTGATTGCTGTTTGATCGTCATCCCGGCGACGAGCCGGGACCCAGGGCCACAGGCATAAACCTTTACGCGGCGTCAACCGACGCTGCCGCAAGGTTCGGTCATGTGGCCCCTGGGTCCCGGCTTTCGCCGGGATGACGTTTTATGGCTATACTGGCTTATCGTTTCACCTACGGTTCATGTCCATGACCATCCCCGCCTTCCTCGGCGTTGAAAGCTCCCTGACCGGTCGCCGCTGGAAGGCGCGCAATAGTGACGACCGGCTGGCCCTGACGCTGGCGCAGGCGCATGGGTTGCCGGAACTGGTGGGTCGCCTGCTGGCCGGGCGCGGCGTGGGGGTGGAGGAGGTGGAGCGGTTCCTGTCGCCCACCTTGCGCGCCTTCATGCCCGACCCGTCGGTGCTGCGTGACATGGACAGGGCCGCCGACCGTGTGGCCCGCGCCATCCGTGACGGGGAGAAGGTGGCCGTCTTCGGCGATTATGACGTGGATGGCGCCACCTCCACGGCCCTGCTGAACCGGTTCTTCCGGGCCGTGGGGCGGCAATTGCGGGTCTATATCCCTGACCGGATTGAGGAAGGGTATGGCCCGAACCTGCCGGCGCTGTTGAAGTTGAAGGACGAAGGCATCGATCTGGTCGTGACCGTCGATTGCGGGGTGACCAGTTTCGATCCGCTGCATGGTGCCGTCGCCGCCGGGTTGGAAGTGGTGGTGGTGGATCATCACAAGGCTGAACCGCGCCTGCCCGAGGTGACGGCGGTGGTCAACCCCAACCGCATGGATGAACCGGCGGGCGGGCCGCTCTCCACCCTGGCCGCCGTGGGCGTCACCTTTCTGCTGATCGTGGCGGTCAACCGGGTGCTGCGCGGCTGCGGGTTCTACGGCAAGGGCATAACAGAGCCGGACCTGATGTCCTGGCTGGATATCGTGGCGCTGGGCACTGTCTGTGACGTGGTGCCGCTGGTCGGGTTGAACCGGGCGTTTGTGGCGCAGGGGCTGCGCGTCATGGGCAAGCGCGCCAATATCGGCATCTCCGCCCTGGCCGATGTGGCCGGCGTGAATGAGGCGATGGACGCCTATCATGCCGGATACATTATCGGGCCGCGTGTGAATGCCGGCGGGCGGGTGGGCCGGGCCGACCTGGGCACGCGGTTGCTGGCCACGGAGTCGCCGGCGGAGGCCGCCGATCTGGCCAAGGAACTGCACGCCTTCAATGCCGAGCGTCGCGCCATTGAGGCGGCGGTGCTGGAAGACGCCATCGCCCTGATGGAAACCAACGTCGATGACAGTCCCGAACTGGTGCTGGCGGTGGGGGAGGGATGGCATCCGGGCGTCATCGGCATCGTCGCATCGCGCCTGAAAGACCGGTTCAACCGCCCGGCCTGTGTGGTGGCGCTGGACGGTATGCTGGGCAAGGCGTCGGGCCGATCGGTGCGGGGCGTCGATCTGGGCTCTGCCATCATTGCGGCGCGGCAGGCGGGGCTGCTGGTGGCGGGCGGCGGGCATGCCATGGCGGCGGGCTTTACCGTGGAGCGGACCCAGATCGACGATCTGCGCGCCTTCCTGCGCGAACGGATCGCCCGGCAGTTGGAGGATATGGGGCCGCTGGTCCCGTCCCTGTCGCTGGATGGCGCGCTGTCGGTGCGGGGCGCCAATACCGACCTGATGCGGCATCTGGAACGGCTGGCCCCCTATGGCACCGGCAATTCCGAACCGCGCTTCGCCATTACCGATGCCCGCATCGTGAAGGCCGATCTGGTGGGCGGGGAGGGCAAGCATGTGCGCTGCATCCTGACGGGCAATGATGGCAGCCGTTTGAAATCAATCGCCTTCCGCGCCATGGACAGCGATCTGGGCCCCGCCTTGCTGCAAAGCGGCGGGCGACCGATGCATCTGGCGGGGACGTTGCGGCCCGACCGCTGGAACGGTAATGACGGGGTACAGTTGCTGATTGATGATGCGGCGGTTTCCGGCAACGCCGGGTAAAGGAAACCGGGGCGTCTATTCATCCAACCGCCACCGGTCCTTCACAAATTATTGCCAAATCGTTAAAGACAGCTATCCCGCCATAGCATATAGTCACCCATCGCCCAATTGCCGCTTGCATCTTCACTGCCGGGGCAGGGCGGTCGCGTTGGTTTTGTGCGGGGCGATTGGTGTCATGAATGTACGCGCGGCGGGGACGCCGGTCGAAAGGCCGGATACGGGCAAGATGAAGGAAACCACGGTCACACCGCCCGAACCCACCACTGCCGTCTCCAAGCTTCAAGCCCATTTCGAACAGCTGGATGAGAATTCGCTGCTGCGTGTGGCCCGTGCGGTGGAACTGGCGCGCGCCGCCGAACGCCGCGACCCGACCGACGAGCAGATCCTGGAGACGCTGCGCCCCCGGCTGCGCACGATACGTCCGCCGCGTGTATCGACCTTTCAGCGCTCGGTCTGCGTGGCGCTGGAGATATTCCTTTATGACGGTGACCTGCATGAGGAAAAGCGCAAGGGTGCGCTGGCCCGGCAGGTGTTGAACCCCTGGTGGCGGGTGCTGATGGCCTCGCCCCACCGCGCGGCGCTGGCGGCGCTGGAGGGAGAATATGGCAAGGCCGTGCGTGAACAGCGCTGGTCCGACCTGCCCGCCATCGGCGACCGGGGGACAGCGGCGGCGGCGGAGGCAACCAATGCCCTGTTGGCCGAGGCGCAGAAATCCTATGGTCGCCGGGGGGAGCTGTCCTCCATGCTGGGCGGTGACCGCGCGCTGGAGGATATGCGGGAGATCGGGGTGCTGCTGGGTCTGCACGGACAGCTGACCCCCGCCCTGGAGCGCGTGCGCCGTATGGCAGGCGTGGAAGGGGCGGGCCGTATCAACGATTTCACCCCCGCCTCCGTGGTGGCGGCGCGCACCGCCTATATGAACCTCCATGACCGGGGCGCCGACCTGGTGGAGTATTTCTTTTTCGGGCTGATGACCCTGCTGGTGCAGCCGTTCCAGGCGCTGCGTCTGGTCCGCATGCTGTCGCAGGATCTGAGCCATGTGTCCGGCAACCATCCGGCCCGCCTGATCCCCGCCCGCCTGTTTTCCGACCTGACGCGGACCTTGTCGGAGATCGGGAAGGCATCGGCGGGACCGGTGATGGCGCGGCGCGTCTGGCTGCTGACCTGTGCGCGGCTGGTGTCGGATGCGCAGCTGATGATCAAGGGTCTGGCGGAAGAGGTTCAGGTTGAGCCGAATCCGGAATGGCAGAAGCTGCTGGCCGAGGCGCGGGGCCGGGTCATGCAGGCCGTCGACACGTTCCTGATGGCCGCCATCCAGGATGCGGTCGTTGTGCTGCCCGTCAAGCCGTTGCAGGAGAAGAAGGGCGTGGAGGTCCGGCTGGAGCCTGACATGGCCCATGTGCCCACCGACGAAGAGGTGGGCATCGCCCAGGCCGCCACGGTCCTGTTCACGGCCGTCAAGAAGCTGATGGAACAGGAAGGCCAGGACCGGCTGATGCGCTCCAAAGAGGCTGACATGGAGCAGCGGCTGGAGATCGGTATCAATTTCCGCGTCGAATATCTGCGCGCCCGGCCAAAGCATATGGTGGCCATCGCCCATCTGCGGGGCGTGCAGAAGGTGCTGAAGGGCCTGCCCTCCTTCAACATTATCCGCGATCTGGAATATCGTGTCGAACGGACCCTGGACCGCTATAAGAATTGATCCAGGCCGGGTTCGGCATGGGCGTTATGCAAGAAACTGAAAAAAAGTGCTTGAACAGCCCGGCGGGTCCGGCTAATTAACCGCCCACCGACGACGTCCCCATCGTCTAGAGGCCTAGGACACCAGCCTTTCACGTTGGTAACACGGGTTCGAATCCCGTTGGGGACGCCACCTTCCAAGACTTGAATTCTTGGGTCCCGGTGGCGGTGCCGGATGGATGACTTGCGCACCATTTGGCGGATACGGAAAAAGCCCCGCGCCGAAAGGCCGGGGCTTTTTCGTTGCCAAACCAGCATTACCTTTTTCAACAAGGGATTGATCATGCGTTCTTTGGAAGGACAGCGCAGCGACAACCGGCCCCTGAAGCGCAACGATGATGAAAAGCGCCGGGCCCTGTTGCAGCTGGAGGCGGCCTATGCCGCGCTCGGTCCGAAGCCGACGCCGGGCCTGAAGGAAGCCATGGCGGAGCGCATCCGCGCGCTGAAGGCTGAAATCGCCGAAGGTGCCAACAAGCCGCCGCGCCGCGAACGCGATCGCGACCGGGGCTGACCACACGCCACCGACAAAAGGGCGGGGATCGCGGGTAGCGGTTCCCGCCCTTTTTCATGGCGGCATGAAACGCTGTTACAGGCCGCTGATTGGCCTTGCGCATGCTGTCGTATGGTACCATCTTGACCCGGTTGTTCCCAAAGGCAGGGCCATGCGCCGTATCGCATCATTCTGGACAGGGTTGCTGAAGGCTGGTGCGGTGGCACTGGTCCTTGCCCTGTTCGGGTTTGCGACAGCATCGGCGCATGAGAATCATAATGGCCATCAGCCCCTGCAGGTGTCGGCCCCTCAGCATCATGAGATGGCGGCGCAGACCGACTGTCACGAACAGCAGGCCGGTGAGCAGGCCGCCAACGCCCATGACCATGCGCACAAGCATGGCCAGGGCATGGCGGATGATTGCTGCAAGGATGCCTGCACCTGTGGCTGTGCGGCCAGCTGTGCTGCCCATGTCGGGACCGGTTTGCCGGTGGTCACGGCACTGACGCTGCCGGTGCCAGCGGGCCTGCTTCTGCCGGGCCGGGCGATTGATCCGGCGGGCCTGACCACACCACCCGATCCACGACCCCCGCTTACCATCTGACACGCCCCGTCGCACCCGCGCGCGCTCACGCCGCCGGTGCCTGTTCTGCGTTGTCAGATGGAATCTGCCCCATGAAAATCCTGTCGCGCCTGTTGCTGGCGGCGGCCCTGTTCCTGGTCCCAGCCCTGGCCGTATCGGCCCATGAAGGGCATGACCATGGCCCCCCCGATGCCGCCACCATCCCGGCCCCGTCCCCCGCCGCCGTCCCCACGCTGGAAGCCGATGGCGGGGATGTGCAACTGGTCGCCCTGTTGCAGGGCGGGACCCTCACCCTGTTCATCGACCGGTTGGTGGATAACAGCCCTGTGACAGGGGCCACGGTCACACTATCCGTCGGTGGCGGCAAGCCGGTTGGCGTACCGGCGGCCCCGGATGGCACTTACCGTGCGCCGGCCCAATGGGCCATACCGGGCGAGCATGCCCTGAACGTCACCGTCACGGGCGATGGGGTGGCCGATCTTCTGGTCGGGACCCTGACGGTGCCGGCGGCGACCCCGGTGGCGGCCCTATCGATGGGTTGGGCGCCGATTCTCTGGGTCGCGGGTGCCTTGCTGCTGGGCATGATACTCGGGGCAGGCTTGATGTCGCTGCGTTCGCGCCGTGCCGTGCCGGCCCTGTTGCTGCTGGCGGCCTTGGCCCTGCCCACGGAGCAGGTGCTGGCCCATGAAGGCCATGACCATGGTGCCCCGGCGCCGGAACCGGTGGCGGGTGATTATCCACGCCGTCTGCCCGATGGCGGCCTGTTCGTGCCCAAGGCCACGCAGAGGCTTCTGTCCATCCGCACCCAGGAACTGATCGCCGGGGAAGTGTTGCCCAGCGTCACCCTGACGGGCCGGGTGATCCATGATCCCAACCGTTCAGGCCGGGTGCAGGCGCCACAATCAGGCCGCCTGATGCCGCCCGAGGGTGGCTTTCCCCTGCCGGGCACTTTGGTGAAGGCGGGGCAGGTGCTGGGCACTGTCGAGCTGGTGCTGCGCGCCGAGGATGGCAGCGGCATTTCCCAGCAGATGGCCGCACTGGACAAGGATGTGCGGCTGGCGCAGCAGCAATGGAACCGGGTGTCCAACCTGAAAGGGGCGGTAGCGCAGGCGGAGATCGACGATGCCAGCGCCACCCTGGATGGGTTGCTGCGCGAGCGTGAGGCCATGGTCCGCGCGGTGGCCAGGCGCGTGCCCCTGACATCCCCCATCGACGGGGTGATCAGCAGCAGCAACGCCGTGCCCGGTCTGATGATCGAGGATCGCGACATCACGGTGGTTTTCGAGGTGACGGAACCGGGTTCCGTGATGGTGGAGGCCCTGTCCTTTGACGGGCCGCTGCCCGATGGGTCGACGGTCACGGCAAAGGTCGGAGCCAGTACGGTGACGTTGACCCTGGCAGGGCAGGGGGTGGCCCCGGTGCCGGGAGCGACGCGCCTGCTGCTGCGCGCCACGGATGGCGGCTGGGGGACGTCGGTGCCGACGGTGGGGGCCATGCTGACCCTGTCGCGGCCCGCCGGTGCGCCTGTGTCGGGGCTGCTGGTTCCCCGCGATGCGCTGGTGCGCGGGTCGGACGGGTTGCCGGCGGTGCTGATCCATAAGACGGCGCAGCGTTTTGCGCCGCGAACGGTGCGGGTGGAGCCGGCGGGGGCCGATGCTGTCCGCCTTGTCGCCGGTGTTGATGCCGGGGCGCGGGTCGTGGTGCGCGGTGCCACTCTAC
>CALRNG020000145.1:0-8210 GCA_943369495.1 Rhizobium sp. Q54 | reverse complement strand
CTTCCAGGTCGGCGCGTTCGCCCTTGTCGCCATTGCTGGTGATCCAGGCCTGATGCTGGGTCAGGATGCGCTGGATGGTGCCGGAGAAGGTTTCCGCCGACCGGCTGAAATTGGCGCCCAGCATGTCGACATTGGACAGGTCGACACCTTCCAGGTTCGCCCCCTGCAAATCGGCATTGCGCAGATTGGCCCCGGACAGGACGGCCCCGGACAGGTTGGCGTCGCGCAGTCGCGCACCCATCAGGTTGGCGCTGTTCAGATTGACGCCGCGCATGTCGCAGCCGGCGAAATTGGCGCTTTTCATCACCGACCGCGCCATGTTGCAGCCGGCCATCTGCGCGCCCGAACAATCGGCTCCGACCAGGGAGCATTCCGACAGGTCGGCCCCGGCCAGATTGGCGTTGGACAGGGTGGCGTCATCCATGTCGGCCCCGCGCAGGTCCGACGGTTCCATCTTCACGCTGCCCGGTGCCCGCCTGTCCAGCAGCGCCCCGCCGCGCAGATCGGCCCCGCGCAGGATGGCGCATTTCAACCGCGCGCCGCGCAGATGCGCGCCCCGTAGGTCGGCGTTGGTCAGGTTGGTGTTCACCAGGATGGCGCGCGACAGGCGGGCGGCGAACAGATCGGCGGCTGTCAGGTTGGCCGCTGTGAAGTCACAGTCCGACATGTTGGCGCCCGACAGCTTGGAATTCTGCAAGTTGGCACCGGAGAAATTGTGCCCTTGCAGGTCGGCCAGCGCCAGCATGGCGCGGGCACCGCCCGTCAGCCGCTTCAGCCAGCGTTCATGCTTGTCGATGACGGCGAGCAGTTCATGGGGCGTCATGATGGGCGGTGACCATTTGGCAGAAAGATGAACTTTTCTTGAACCTGCCACAGGACCGGCCATTTGTGTTAGATGGTTTCTTGACAATTCATGCAATCGCCCTTGCCGGAGCCAGTCCCGTGGACGGAAAAGCCAGCACCATCCCCACCCGGCACATCGTGTCCGCCTTCGATGAACAGCTCAACATCCTGTACGATCTGGTGCGGCAGATGGGTGTGCTGGCGGAACGGCAGATCACGGATGCCGTGACGGCCATGACCGACCGCAATACCGATCTGGCCAGCCAGGTGATGGCCAAGGACGGGGAACTGGACGAGATGGAGCGCAAGGTGGAGGCGCAGACCCTCCGCCTGCTGGCGCTGCGCAGTCCTAAGGCCAATGACCTGCGCGATGTGATCGGCGCCCTGCGTGTCGCCAACAATCTGGAGCGAATCGGCGATTTCGCCGCCAATGTCGCCAAGAGATCCTTTGTCCTGCAGGCCCAGCCGGAAGTGTCGCTGGCCCGGTCCATGCTGCCCATCGGCCGTTCCGTGGCCGATATGCTGGCCACTGTCATGAAAGCCTATGACGAGGATGATGCCGAAACCGCCCTGGCTGTCCGCCAGCGGGATGAAGAGGTGGACCGCGCCTACACCTCCCTGTTCCGCGAACTCCTGACCTACATGATGGAAAGCCCGGCCCGCATCACAGCCTGCACCCACCTGCTGTTCGCGGCCAAGAACCTGGAACGCATTGGCGACCACGCCACCAATATCGCCGAGACCCTGTGCTTTCGTGTGCAGGGCCAGCCCCTGGAGCAGGAGCGGCCCAAGGGTGATGGCACCGCCGACATGACGGTGATGCCGGAGTAAGTTTCACCAGACTTCATGCCTAGACCACTTGGTGACTTGGCAAGACGGACTGCACGCACCAATCTCTTCATCGGGCGCTGGGGCCGCGATGGGGAAATCGGTGGCCGAATGAGTGATGCTTTCATCCTGGAACCGGTGGTGGACCGCGTGGTGATGCGTCACCCGTGCCTTCGCCTGCTGTTCGATGCCTGGATAGCGGCGATCCCGCCGGGCCAGGCCATGCCCACCATCACTGACCTGCTGCCCCCCGCACAGGCGGTGGCCGCCGACCATCTCTGGTGGCTGGAGCGGCTGCCGGGCGGCGGGGCGGCGGATTTCGTCGGGCGCGGCTTTGGCCGGCAGACGGTGGCCAATTATGGTATCGACCCGACAGGCAGGCACATCGCCGAATTCGCGCGCCAGCCCGTGTTTGGCCGTATCCTGCGCGTGTTGAACACCGTTGCCACGGTGCAGCGTCCGCACCGCTTCGCCGCCGACCAGTCGGTGATGTCCGATGGCGCCCTGTATGATGTGGAGGCGCTGGCCCTGCCCGTGGCGGGACCGGACGGCGCCTTCTGGGGCGTGCTGGGCGCCACGCGGGCGCGGTAGCCGTAGCCGCCATGTCGGCGCTCTCTCTCTGGCATGGCGGTTGCTTGTGTTCAGGTCAAAGCCACCGACCCAGCCGGACAAACCGCCATGAACCGCACCACCAATCCGCGCCGCCGCCTTGCCGGCAAAAGCCTTGCCTCCGTGATGGCCATGGCGCTTTGCCTGGGTCTGGCGGGCTGTTCGGCGCGGCCCATGGCCGTTTCCATCCCCATGAAGCCGCAGCCCGTGCTGCAATCGGCGGGGCAGTGGCAAGTGGTGGCCGATGACGTCGCCTCGGCAATTTCCGCCCACCTGGAATTCCAGATGGGCAGGAAGGTGCCGGTGCAGGTCTATATGATGCGCCGCGATGATACGTTGTTTGCCGATGCCTTTCTGTCGGCGGTGACGACGCGGTTGGTACAGCAGGGCCATCTGGTCTCCGTTGATGCGCGGCCAGATGTGGTGGCGGTGGGTATCGATGTGCTGACCGTCAAAAGCAGCGGTCCGCGCCTGGCCGCCGACCCGTTCCCCGGGCCGCTGACCATGCTGGCGGCGGGCGTGGGGCTGGCGTCGAGGCTGACAGGCGGCGATCTGCCCAAGTTCCCCTGGGGCATTTCGGCGGGCATCGCCGCAGTGGGGCTGGAGGCGCTGAACGCCAAGCCGCCGGAGACGGATACGGAAATGGTCCTCACCGTCTCCATCGCACGCGAAGGCTACTACACCTTCCGCACCAGCGCCGTTTACTATGTGAACAGCGAGGATCTCTGGCATTACAACGGCGAACCCGGCCTGGGCGGGCGGCGCAGCGTGAACCTGAATGCCGTGCCGCAGGGGGCCGTGATGTATGATCTGGCCGGCAAGCCCTATGTGGTGAAGTAGGGTTTTGTCGCCGGCGAATTGATCAGCGCCGCTCCCTCACTGTCAGCAGCAGGCCAAGGCCCAGCAGAAACAGCACGATGACGGTGGCCATGCCGGCGCGCTGTGTGCCCATGGCGGTCACGGCGACACCATAGGCCAGCGGTCCCAGCACGCCCACGGCCCGGCCCGTCAGGGCATAGATGCCGAAGAATTCCGTCTCCAGCCCTGGTGGGGAGATGCGGGCCATCATGGAGCGGGCGGCGGCCTGTGCCGGCCCGAAGAACAATCCCAGTCCCATGCCCAACAGCAGCAGCCATTGCTGATCCGGGGTGAAGTCCAGCGGT
The DNA here is from genome assembly GCA_943369495.1 of Rhizobium sp. Q54. GTDB lineage: Bacteria > Pseudomonadota > Alphaproteobacteria > Azospirillales > Azospirillaceae > Niveispirillum. Next base: position 4,767 of record CALRNG020000145.1, on the reverse strand, counting down.
AAGGACAAGGGCGGGGCCCAGGCCCAGGCACCCGTGCCCACCAGGACCATGGAGGTACCGGTGATGATCAGGCCAATCAGGCTGACGATCAGGGTCGGCTTGGCCCCGATCCGGTCATCGGCCCAGGCAAAGCCGATGGCACCCAGACCAGCGGCCACGTTCAGCACGATGGCGAACAAGATCAACTGCGCCTCCACCATGCCAAAGACAATGCCGGCATAAATGCCGCCAAAGGCCGTGATGGTGTTGATCCCGTCGCGCCACAGCGCGCTGGCGATCAGGAAGCGCAGCGTATTGGCATGGCGCGGCATGGCGCGCAGCGTGGTGATCAGGCTGGCCCAGCCTTCACGCACCGCCCTTGCGGCCGTGACACCGGCATCCTTGGCCCGGTCCGGTACCAGCAAAAACAATGGCAGGGCGAACAGCCCGTACCAGACGGCCACCAGGACGGAGGTGGCACGCACCGGCTCCGCCTCCTCCTTGCCGATCAGGCCGAACAGGGGGGGATCGGCCTGTAACAGCAGCACCAGGCACAGTACCAGACAGACCAGCCCGCCCAGATAGCCGACACCCCAACCCCAGCCCGACACGCGGCCCAGATGGCTGCGCGGGGTGATGACCGGCAGCAGGGCGTTGTAGAAGACGTTGGAGAGTTCGAACGCGATGCTGGCGATGCCCACCAGGATCAGGGCCGGCAGGGCATAGGACGGATCGGGCCGGATCAGCCAGAGCAGGGCCGATCCTGCCACGGCGATGGTGGTGCACACGGCCAGCCAGGGCTTGATCCTTCCGCCCCGGTCCGCGATGGCGCCCAGGACAGGGGAGAGCAGGGCGATGACCAGCCCCGACAGGCCCAGCATGAAGGCCCAGTCGGCAGAGCCTTCATCGGGGTTCGCCGACACGCCCTTGGTGAAGTAGACGGAAAAGACAAAGGTGCCGATGACGGTGTTGAACGCCGACATGGCCCAGTCGTAGAAGCACCAGCCCGCGATGACGGGCGCGCGAAGGCGCTTGGCGTCCATGGTCTCAGGCGACCGTGTAGCGGGCACGGGCACCGCGTTCCAGGGCAGCCGCCGTCAACCGGTCCACGTCCAGCCCATGGCGCAGCATTTCCAGCAGGCGCAGTTCTTCCTGGCTGGCGGTACGGTCGGCGGCCACGACCTCGCAGGACAGCATATAGGCCGTCTCGCGCAGGCTCTTGGGCAGCGACCGCTTGATCATGGCGATGGCCGCGTCCAGCCCGTCGGGATCGCCCAGGATGTCGGTGCATTCCTGCGCCACCTGCGGCAGCTTGTGCGTGTCGAAATCGGCGAAGACCGGCAGGAAGCGGATATTCTCGCCCATGGCATGAAATTCAGCATCGGTCATGTCGCCATCCGATGCTGAGGCCAGCACCATGGCATAGATCAGGGCGCGGTGATGATCGATCATCCTGTTCTCCTGTTGGGCTGTCCCGCCACCAGTAGGGCGGAAGCAGGAGGGGCGTCAAGCGGCACGGGGTGGTTACCGCATCGGCAGGGGGAAGGGCAGGCCGGCACTTTCGGTCCAGACGATACGCGAGGGCGGCAGGGTCAGGGTGACCACGGTCCCCTCGCCGAACACGCTTTCGATCGACAGCCGTCCGCCATGAAGCTCCGCCAGCCCCTTGGACAGGGTCAGGCCCAGGCCGGTACCGGGGTTGGAACGGGCATAGACATTATCGACCTGGTGGAAGGGGACAAAGACCTTGGACAGGTCCTCCGGCCTGATGCCGATGCCGGTATCGCTGACCGCCACCGCCACCCCGCGCGAGGGATCGACGCTGGCCGTCAGCTTCACGGTCCCGCCGGGAGAGGTGAATTTCACGGCGTTCGACATCAGGTTCAAGATGATCTGCTTGAACTTCACATCATCTACCAGGATGGGCGGCATACCTTCCGCCACCTCCACCACCAGATTCAGGCGGCGTTCCATGGCGCGGGCGCGCACGATACGCTCACACCCCCGCACCAGTTCCTCCATGCCGCAGATACGTTCGCGCAGTTCCACCCGGCCCGCCTCCATCTTGGACACGTCCAGGATGTCGTTGATCAGGTTCAGCAGATGGCGGCCGGACGCGATGATGTCGCCGACATAGGCAACGGAGCTGGTATTCTGCCCGTTCTTGTCATTGGCCTTCATTTCGCTTTCCAGCACCTCGGCAAAACCGATGATGGCGTTCAACGGCGTGCGCAGCTCATGGCTCATATTGGCCAGGAATTCGGACTTGGTGCGGCTGCCCAGTTCGGCCTGCGCCTTGGCATGTTCCAGCTGTTCGGCTGCCCGCCGGCTGGTGATGGCCAGCGCCGCCAGCTGTACCGCGCGGCGGGCCCGCTCCATCTCCCAGTCATGAGGTTCGCGCGCCGCCTCCCCATAGATGGCGAAGGCGCCCAGTGGCTCACCGTCGCCCGACAGGATGGGCAAAGACCAGCAGGATTGAAGCCCCTCGGCCAGCACCAGATCCTTATACAGGTGCCAGCGCGGGTCATGGGCGACATCGGTGACGATGACCGGCGCGCGGCGATAGAGGGCCGACCCGCAGGAGCCGACGTCCGGCCCGATGGCCACACCTTCATAGACCTCCCGCATGCGCGGCGGGAAGCTGGGGGCGGCGGCCACGGTGATATGCACCCCATCCTCGCGCAGCAGCAGGATGGTGCAGCGGGCCCCGTCCAGCTGTTCCTCGATCCCCCGGCAGAGCGCGTCCAGCACGTCTGTCAGCGGCGCGCCGGCGGCGGCCATTTCAAGGATGGAGCGTTCGACGGTGAGCAGCCGCTCCATACGACCGCGCTCCCGGTTCTCCTTGCGCAACTGGCGGGCATTTTCCTTGAAGACGCGAACGGCGGCCATCATGGCCGCCACTTCAAAGCCCACGCCCTTGATCTCCGGCAGCGCGACGGCATGGTCGCCGCCGGCCAGGGCGCGCATGGCATCCGTCATCTGCTGAATGGGGCGCAGCACGCGGTTGCGCACCATCCAGGCCGCGAAGATCAGCGCCACCAGGGAGATCAGCAGCTCAAACGCGTCGACCCACAGTTTCTGACGGGCCAGCAGCCGGTTCTGCTCCGTCGCCGCCGTGGCGATCGATACGGCCGCCCCCACCAGATCGCTGGCGGCATTCAGCAGGCTGGTGCCGTTGCGCAGCAGTTCCGGCATGCGGCCTCGCGCCTCCCCCCGGCTGGCGGCGTCCAGGATGGCGGCCCGCAGCGGCAGGTAACGCTGAAAGAATGCCGCCTCCATCTGGCGCAGGGCCGTTTGCGTCGCTTCCGGAAACAGGGTCGGGTCCCCCACATCACGGACCAGCTGCCAGACCTGTTCCACCTGGGCCAGAGAGACATTGGCCATCTGGATGTCGGGAGTGCCGCCGGCGCCCGATATCCGGTACATCAGTCCCATATCGTTACCGACCTGGGACCGCAGGCGAATCGCCTCCCGCGTCAGCATCTCCGCAGCCGCCGCTTCACCGCCCACGGACAGGGCGGGCTTGCTGATCTCCCGCAGCAGGGTCAGCAGCGCCGTGAGGTAGGAGCCTGACGCATCGCGCCATTCGGCGATCATCATGGTGTTGTCGGTGGGGCTGGGTCCTGCCGCCTCCAGCGAGCGCCCATCCTGCAGGCGCGTCAGCAGCGCCTCCATCCCCTGCCGCAACTCCTGTACCCGCGACAGGGCGACGCGCAGCGATCCCACATCCTCCGACAGGGAGCTTTCCGCACCCATATGGCCCAGCCGGTCCAGGGCCGCCAGGGCGGCGCGGTCGGTTTCGTTACGGTGGCGGTCGATCTGCGGGCGCAAGGCCGCTTCCGGCGCGTTCTGCGTCCGGGCGGCCTCCAGCACCAGATTGATCATGCCGGCTTCGATGCCATGGTCGCGGGCGGCAATAAGCAGGTCGCGGCTGACCTGCTTCAGATTGGCGATGTCGGCCGCCTGCCGGTATGCCCGCCAGCCCGCCTGCATGTCGATGGCCGTTCCGGCAAGCTGGACACCGGCCACAAGAGCCAGACCGCCCATCAATACTCTGCGCATGGAGCCCCCCGCCACTCCGGCACACTAGGCACCGGCTGGGCTTCGAGATGATAGGGGCAGTCTACGTTCGCGCGAGCGGCGTCGCAATATTTGCGATGACTTGCCTAGAAGATTGAAAATGACAATGAATTCATCCCGCGTCGCGCAGGCGGATGATGACATCCACGCGTGCCACCTGGGTACCGTCCGGCAGGCAGGGCAGATCGGGCAGCACCAGCTTGGTGCAGCAGATATCCTGCAAACGGCGGCTGTTCTCATGGAAGAAATGATGGTGGTCGTCGATATTGGTGTCGAACCAGGTGCTGCCTGCCTCCACCACCACCTCGCGCAGCAAGCCCGCATCGCGGAACTGGTTCAGGGTATTATAGACAGTGGCCAGCGACACTTTCACCCCCGTCGCCACCGCCTCGGCATGCAGCTGTTCGGCGGTGACATGGCGATTGCCGCCCCGGAACAGCAGGCTGGCCAGATCGACGCGCTGCCGGGTGGGGCGCAGACCAGCAACGCACAGGCGCTCCATGATTCGGCAGGGTTCGTCCGGAACGGCATTATGGGGGGACAGGCTGTCTGGCATCGCTTGGGTCGGTGCGGTCGGTTGGGGACGACAGCCGACATGTGGGGTAGCTTCACCCCCTTTGGCAAGGGGCTATGATGAAGATCACAGTTGCGTGGAAATTTCAGGCGCGACCGATGGGGCCGCCATCGCCCCCGCCGCTGCCATCCCCG
>CALRNG020000144.1:0-8213 GCA_943369495.1 Rhizobium sp. Q54 | reverse complement strand
GGAGATTTACCAGCTGACCCTGGCCGGCGTGTCGCGCCTGTTCGACCGGGGGGCCGGTCTGGTCATCCTGGCCTGTAACACGGCGTCCGCTGTGGCCCTGCGCCGGTTGCAGCAGACCTGGCTGGATCAGGCCTGGCCCGGCCGGCGCGTGCTGGGCGTGCTGGTGCCCATGGTGGAGGCGGTGACGGGACAGCCCTGGATGGCCGATATCGCCGCCAGTCGACAAGCGGGGGAGCCTCGCACCATCGGCATCTTTGCCACCAGCCGCACCGTGGACAGCGGCGCCTATCCACGCGAAATCGCGGCCCGCGCGCCGGAGGTCCGGGTGGTGCAGCAGGCCTGCCCTGATCTGGTCCCCCTGATCGAGGCGGACGCCGACCTCGCCCGCCTGCGTGATGCCGTCAACCGCTATGCCGACGGGCTGATGACACAACTGGCGGGCGTGCCGCCGCATGCCGTCATGCTGGGCTGCACCCATTACCCGCTGGCCGCCGACCTGTTCACCGCCGCCCTGCCGGCAGGCGTGGAGGTGCTGTCACAGCCCGACCTGACAGCCAAAAGCCTGTCCGCCTACCTGACCCGCCACCCGGAATTCGACCGTCCGGGCCGGGGCGAGGTCGGTTTCCTGACCACCGGCGACAATGCCCGCATCACCGACCTGGCCACCCGCTTCTTCGGCAAGCCGGCGCGGTTTGAGCGGGTGTGAGTGTATTTGAGATCAACAAGCTGGTCTCAACATAAAAAAATGCATAAGGTAGAGATCTTCTCGTAGAGAGCGATACCGATATGGATACTCCTTCACAGGCGCGGCCAACGATCACTGAACTGCGTTTCCGGCGGGAGTATTGGCAATATTTTATTCAAAATACAGTGTTTGCTGTATTTTCACTTGAGATGATAAACTTTGAACTTTTAAAGTCATTTTTACTCAAACGCCGATTGTTTTCTATCAATTTTTTAATTGATGAGGATGGATGCCAGAAAATTTATCTGCCGGATATGGGCTATGGAAGCGACAACTTGGGTGGCGTGCCATTCTGTATTTTTTGGCGAACGGTGCGGCCATGGTGGGGTGCACCGATAAAGGGGCGTTTGTTCCTTGTGGAATCTTGTGTCGTGGAGTTCCGAATGAGGGGGGCCACCTATCACGGCTACACGGATGATTGGATCGGTGGCCTGACGATATCAGAATGGAATCCGACGGGTTCACCGGAGCCGATGCTGCGGTTGCGCGACCGCCTGATTAAGAGCGGTCGCTTTCACGTCCAGCAGGACAACTGGGTGTAACGCCCGAGCCCCTTGGACCTGGTAGTTACAGCCCCAGCGCCGACAGCAGGACCGTGTCCACCTTGTTGCCAACCCCGCTCAGGTTATTGTCCTTGCGGAAGCGGTCGGCGCCCTTCTGGCTGTTGTTGCCCCAGATACCGTCGGCGGTGCCGACCTCCGTATAGCCACGGCTGTTCAGCGCCTGCTGTACCGCCTGGATCGTGCTCTTGGCGTTCGGGTCGCGCACGCTCTGACCGGCCAGGACCTTGCGGGCCTTGTCCAGCCAGGCGTTGCGATCGTCCAGACCGTTCAGGCCGCCATTGATCTTCTTCACCACAGCGTTGAAGTCGCCGGTATCGCAGATCGGGTTCAGGCCCTTCCAGGCCCAAAAACCACAGGCCACCCGCAGCGCATTTTCCGGTGCCGCCGCCAGATCAGGATTATTCACCAGATCCAAACCCGCCGCCTGTCCCACCGCCGCGTAGGCATCACGGCCTGTCAGTTGGATATAGCCGCGCCCCCGATACAGATAGCCATCGCCCGGCTGGGTATTGCCCATGCGCCCGGCATAGACATTATTGGCCAGCCCCTCGGGATTGTTCACGTAAGGCTGCGCCGCTGCCTCCGTCGGGAACCGGCTGGGCCAGACGGCGCACAGCCGGGCGGCGGTGGAATAGTTCAAATTCTCATGCGTGATGGTGCAGCCACCCGATTCATGTCCGACATTGGCCAGGAAATAGGGCAGGCGGTTATCCTTGCCCGCATCCGAAAACCCAAAGGACCCGAACAGCCCATCCGCCTGCGCCGCCATCTGGGTAAGATGGTCCTGAGGGGCCTGGGGGAAAAGCTGCGTGAACATGCCGATATCCATGAGGATGCCCCTGATCCGATGCCGAAACAGGCCTCAGGATGCATCTCCACATGGATTGCGTTCAATGGTTATTCGCCATTTTATGAATTGAAGACCTATGCTTTTATTGGCGCAAACAGCCGAACCGCCATTGGCGGTGCCGCATGATGGACGAACCGGCCCAACTCATCCGAAAACCAAGGGCATAGTTTTCCGGGCGCATCCGCACCCTTGGCTCACGGCGCAGGCGCGGCGCGGGGGCGGTCGCCACCGGAGCTGTTGCCGGTAAGCCCGAAAACAGCTCTCACACCCTCAATACATCCGCCCGCCATTGGGTACCGGCTGGTCAGGGGAAAGCAGAACCACCTCTCCCGACGCGCTGGGTAGGCCCAGCACCAGCACTTCTGACATGAATTTGCCGATCTGCCGCGGCGGGAAGTTCACCACGGCCACCACCTGTTTTCCCACCAAGCTGTCCGGCTCATAATAGGCCGTGATCTGGGCGGAGGATTTGCGGATGCCGATTGGCTCCCCGAAATCTACCCACAGCTTGATGGCGGGCCGGCGGGCCTCTGGAAAAGGTTCGGCCTTCACGATGGTGCCGGCCCTGATATCCACCTTCTGGAAATCATCATAGGTGATGGGGCCGCTGCCGCCCGTCCCGGTTTCCGCCATATCCCTCGCCTCCATTCGCGAATCTCACCGCAGTATGTTGCGCTGCGGCAGGGCGGGAAAGCGGAAATGTATGCAAAAGATATTTGACATGGCGATGCCGATAACGCACACAATGTTAAAAATACATAACATCATGGATGGAGACTTTAACATGTCATTTCGGGAGAAACTGGCTTGGGCGCAACTGGTGGCGCTGCTGGGTTTCGGTGCCGCCTATTTTGGGCCGGTCTTCGGCTCCTATCTGGGCTGGGCCGCCGTGCCGGGCGGGGGACAGTTCATGTGGTTGCTCCTCTGCATCGTGGGGATGATCGTGGGTCAGATCGTGATCGCGATCATCCTGGCGGTGATGTTGGCATTGCGCAGTGAGGGCAAGGTACGCAGCGCCGCCGATGAACGCGACCGGCAGGTGGCGCTCCTGGGCACGCGGACCGGCTTTTACATGCTGGTGCTGGGGGCCATCTGCGCCATGCTCAGCCTGCACCATGGCGCCGACAAGCTGATGCTGGTGAACTTCATGTTCTTCGCCCTGCTGCTGGCCGAGATTGCACGGCTGGGCACCATGGTCTTCATGTATCGCCGGGGCTGGTGAGCCATGCTGCCCTTCACCAACCATATCCGCCGCCTGCGCTTCGAAGCCGGCGAGATGACACAGCAGGATCTGGCCGACCGGATCGGCGTGACGCGCCAGACGGTCGCCGCCATCGAACAGGGCAAATACTCCCCCAGCCTGGAAGCCGCCTTCCGCATTGCGCAGGTCTTCCAGGTGCCGCTGGAAGGCGTGTTCCAGTGGCAGGGGGACGGGCCCTTCGCAGCGAAATGAAAAAGGGGGCGGCCCGTCAGGACCGCCCCCTTTTCATCATTCCGCGTGGGAACGACTCAACCCTCGCCGCTGCTGGCGGGGTTGCCGATCATGGCCAGGAACTCCCGGCGCGTCTTCTCATCCTCGCGGAAGGCACCCAGCATCCGGCTGGTCACCATGGTGACGCCGGGCTTGTGGATGCCGCGGGTTGTCATGCATTGATGCGTCGCCTCGATCACCACGGCCACACCCAGCGGCTCCAGCACCTCGTCGATGGTGTTGGCGATCTGGGCCGTCATCTTTTCCTGGATCTGCAGGCGCTTGGAATAAACCTCCGCGACGCGTGCCAGCTTGGAAATGCCGACCACGCGGTTGCGGGGCAGATAGGCGATATGGACCTTGCCGATGATCGGCACCATATGGTGCTCGCAATAGCTTTCCAGGCGGATATTGCGCAGCACGACCATCTCATCATAGCCGTCGGTTTCCTCGAAGGTCCGGGCCAGAAGATCGACCGGATCGACCTCATAGCCGGCGAAGAACTCCTCATAGGACCGGGCCACGCGGTCTGGTGTGCCCACCAGACCCTCACGGTCGGGATCATCGCCGGCCCAGCGGATCAGGGTGCGGACGGCGGCCTCCGCCTCGGCCTTGCTGGGGCGGATCAGATTGGGGTTGGTGGCGACGGGTCCGGCGCGGCGGCCATGGACAGGACCCGGCACGACCTTGTCGTCATTCTTCTTGGGCACGGTCACGGGGATGCACTCCTCAATGTGTCTGTTCGGCTTGCATGTGCCCCGCCATGGACGACGGGCCACCGGCCAGTTCCCCCGATCCGGCCGGCCAGGCTACCTCATAAGGATCAAGGGCAGGCCCGGCAGAAGAAGCAGATGGCTTGTTCGCAGAATGTTTCAAGCGCCGATTTTAGATATCGCCCCGGCGCAGTGCTTGTCGGCCAGACGGGCACGCGTATCAGTTCAATCCGCCTCAAGCGCCGGGCGGGCGCATCCGCGCCCTTGGCTTGCGCGCCATGTGGCGCGGACCGGCAGTCGCCGGCCTGCAAGCCGCCTGAAGGTCAACCTTCAGGCGGCTTGGTATCAGTTCAACTGGCGCTTCTGATGCGGGCTGTCCAAGGAAAAGGCCGGAATGGCGATGTCGAAGCTTTCCCCCGCCTCGCTCTCCATCCCATAGCTGCCGACCATGATGCCCGACGGCGTCGAAAGCGGCGTGCCGCTGGTATAGGTGAAATGCTCACCTGGGCGCAGCAGCGGCTGCTCCCCCACCACGCCCGGCCCCCGCACCTCCATCAACCGGCCCAGCGCATCGGTAATCTTCCAGTGCCGGGTGCGCAGACGCACCGTCTCCGGCCCCAGATTCTCAATCCGCACATGATAGGCCCAGACATAATGGCTCTCGGCGGGCTGCGACTGGTCAGGCAGATAGCGTGGCTCTACCGTCACCCGGATCGCGCGCGTCGTGTCGCTGTACATGGCGGACTCCCGTTCCATTTCCGATCCGATGATCTGGTCCCGGATTTTATCATGGCCGCAGGGCCTGAACGCCCCGCAAAGCGGCATTATAGGCCGGTTCGGTCGCCGCACAATCCCGGGTGGTCCCTTGCGCATCGGATCAGGGGGGCCTTCGTCATGAAAACGCCGCTTGCGTCGGGGGGCGGATGGCCTCATATAGCAAATCACGGTCAACTGCTTATGAGCCGCGCGATGTTGCGCTTCACACCCCTGCGACGACGAAAGTTCTCGGTCCCCTTCCATGGGCGGCCGGTTCTTCTGCACGGGACCTGACGCGTAATCTGCGTGGGGGTCCCGGCCAGACGCTTCTTCAGTGTCTCCCCCACATTTCATTTTGCCGGGAAACCCCAATCGTATGAACATCACGCTTGAGCAGTCGGTTCACGCCGCCGCCATCGAACAACTTCTCGACAGCTCCTTCGGCCCCAAGCGCCACACCAAGACCGTCTATCGCCTGCGCAAGAATGTCGCCCCCGTGGCCGACCTGTGCTTTGTCGCGACCGATACGGACGAGGCGGGGAACGAGGTGTTGCTGGGCACCATCCGCTACTGGCCGGTCATGCTGGGCAACAGCGTCCAGGCCTTGATGCTGGGCCCCATCGCGATTGATCCGGCCCACCGCAGCGAAGGTCTGGGCGGCAAGCTGATCCGCCACAGCCTGGAGGCCGCCAAGGCGCTGGGTCACCGCATCGTCATCCTGGTGGGCGACGCGCCCTATTATGTGCGCTTCGGGTTCCACCGGGATCTGGTGGTGGGCCTGTCTCTGCCCGGCCCCGTCGATCACACGCGCTTCCAGGGTCTGGAACTGGTCGCAGGCGCATTGACCGGTGTCACGGGCATGGTGGGCCGGGCCAAGCCGGCGAAGCTGCGCACGGCCGCTGCTGTCGCGGTCGCGGCTCCCGCCGCTGCTGTTGCCGCCGACCCCCGCGCCGCCGCCAAGGTCACCACCCTGCCGCTGTTCGCCGCCCTGACCCAGGGGGCCGACCTGGACAGCCCGGTGTCCCGACGTCGTCTGCGGCGCGCGGCACGCTGACGCGGGTGGACCGCCGGTCAGGGATGAATAGACCCTTGATCCGGCATCGGGAACCCAATATAAGGACGGTCCCGGCGCGGGTGTAGCTCAATGGTAGAGCAGAAGCTTCCCAAGCTTACGACGAGGGTTCGATTCCCTTCACCCGCTCCAACGCACCTTGTGCGGTCAGTCCAGGACTGATGCGGCGGCGATAAAGCGCCCCTTCCTCACAGAAAATATTCGCTTTTTGCTGGTTTTAACCATGCGGGCGGCGTCACCTATGCCAACGATGCGCCGCCTCAGATGGCCGCACCCTTGGCTTCGGCCTGATCGATCAGGGTAAGGACGTCGGCGATCAGGTGGCGCATGGCGGTGCGGGCGCCGTCGGCGTCGCCGGCGGCGATGGCATCACGCACGGCGGTGTGGTCGGCCACGCTGGCCGTGCGTCCCTTGATCCGGTTGGTGAAGCGGATCGAGGTGCGCAGCGCCGTCGCTACCACTTCCCGGAACTGGCCATAGAACGGATTGCCTGATGCGCGCAGGACAGCGACATGGAAGGCGATATCAGCCTCCAGCGTGTCATCCTCCCCCCGCTCGGCCGCTTTCATCCGCTCCAGGCCCTCATTGATCTGACGAAGGCTCTGCACACTGGCAAACCGAGCGGCCAGCGAGGCTGCCTCCGGCTCGATCGCGACGCGCAGCTGGTTGAACTGCTTCAGAAGCTCGATCGAGAATTGCCGTTCCAGCAGCCAGCGCAGCACATCCGTATCGAACAGGTTCCAGGACGAGGTTGGCTGTACCACCGTCCCCTGGCGCGGGCGCGCGCTCAACAATCCCTTGGCCGTCAGCATCTTCACGGCTTCCCGCGTTACCGACCGGCTTACCCCATGCTGCTTGGCAAGCTCCGCCTCCGTTGGAAACGGCTCATGGTTATAGCGGCCGGTCACGATGGCGCGACCCAGATTGTCCAGCAAGCCATAGGTTAGATTTCGCCCCAACTCGGGCTTATTCTCCCCCGCCAGCGTCGTCAGTTCGCTCGCCAACTCTGACCTTCCCTTCCAATCCTGTTGATAGTTAATCTTTGCTGGCTTTTGGAATCCACCTAATTCCATCACGGAAGCTGGACAGGGTCAATTAATCAGATATATATGAAAAATATCCCGACAATGAAGGGGATAAGAAAGGGGAGGCCGGCGTGCGCGTCATCCTGATCCTCATCGCCTTTGACGCGACCTGATGGTGATGACCAGGCGCGCTGGCAGCGCCCGCCGGATCGATAGGCATACCGCCTTTCTGGCCGGCATCAGTGCCATGGAAAGACAGTCCGCATGAGCCATATTGCCGCTTTCGACGCCGCTTTCGTCCGCTGTCCCCTGGTCGCCATCCTGCGCGGCCTGACCCCGGACGAGGCCGTCCCGGTCGCCGAGGCCTTGATCGCTGCCGGCTTCACCCTGATTGAGGTGCCGCTGAACTCCCCCGACCCGCTGGAAAGCATCGCCCGCATGGCCAGCGCCGCCCAGGGGCGGGCCGTGATCGGCGCAGGCACGGTTCTGTCGGAGGCGGATGTCGATGCCGTGGCAGCGGCAGGCGGCACCATGATCATTTCCCCCAATGCCAACAGCGCGGTGATCGCCGCCGCCGCCCGCCGCGGTCTCGTCTCCCTGCCCGGGATCATGACACCGACAGAGGCCTTCGCGGCGCTGGAGGCCGGGGCCACGGCGCTGAAGCTGTTCCCGGCGGAAGGGTCGTCGCCCGTCATGCTGAAGGCCATGCGGGCGGTGCTGCCGCGCAGCCTGCGCGTCCTGCCCGTCGGCGGTATCAGTCCGGACAACATGGCAGCCTGGCGCAGCGCAGGCGCGGATGGGTTCGGCATCGGTTCCACCCTCTACCGGCCCGGCTTCACACCGGACGATGTCGCCACCCAGGCCAGCAGGTTCATCGCCGCCCTGAAGGGCTGACGATACCCCACGCAACAAAAGAACCGGGGCGGGTTTTGACACCCGCCCCGGCTTTTTTATACCAAGAGCCATTGTTAATGACTCTTGGTAATGCTTGTTCCCTCAGGCGCCGGGCGCCCACATC
>CALRNG020000143.1:0-8262 GCA_943369495.1 Rhizobium sp. Q54 | reverse complement strand
GCCAGTTGGAAGGCCACAAGGCCCCTGGGCGGGCTGCCACCGCTGCTGGCCCTGATCCTGGTCAACCTGCCCTTGCAGGCACCGGGCGCCATGCTGATCCTGCTGGGCGCATCATCCGACAGCACGCTGGCCATGCTGGCCGGCAATATCGTGCTGTCCATCACGAATCCGCTGGTCACCGCCCTAACGGCGGTGCTGTGGGCGCGGATCTATGGCGTGGCCGTGGCGCCGCAGCAAGACGCCATCAGCGACCGGGATGAGGAATGATCAGGGTCTGGCAGATGCCCGGCTCCTCAATCCGCTGAACCGCACCGTCGGGCCAGCGCACCTCTACCCGCTCCACCCCCGTCAACCGGCCCAGGCCGAAATGGGCCACCGGCTCCATCTGGCAGAGATAACCCGACCCGGCGCAGATGGCGCGCATCTGCATACGGTCGCCAGCCCACAGGCGCACCACGGCCCCCCGGGCGGGCGCTCCCGCCAGCGTCAGCGGCCGAATGCGCAGCCAGTGATTGCCGCGCGGTTCCCCGATGAACAGGGACAGGGGTTGCGGTGCCTGTTCGCCATGCGCGACCAGCAGTTCCAGTTGCCCATCCCCATCCAGATCGGCCACGGCGGCCCCGGTGCCCAAACCGGCGGGCAGGGCCGCATCGCCGATATCGATGGCGGTCCAGCGGTCATCGCGCCAGGCGAACAGGCGGTTGGCCTCACCCATATTGTTGATGAAAATCTCCTCATACCCGTCATTGTCGAAATCGGCGGCGATGACGGTGCGGGCACGGCTGGGTTTGGCCAGTTCCGCTGGAGCCATGTCGGCGAAGCCGCCGCCCGCGCGCTGCTGATACAGCCGGTGCGGCGCCTCCCAATTGGCCAGCATGATGTCGAACATGCCATCGCCCTGCACCAGCGCCACACCGCGCGCCGGCTGTGCCACGTCCGACAGGCCCAGCGCGTCCGCCATCTCCACGAAGGTGCCGTCGCCCTGGTTGCGGAAGAACAGGTTGGGCCCGATCTCGTTGCCCGCGAAAATGTCGGGCAGCTCACCCAGGATGGGGGCCGCCAGCAGCGAGCGCCCGCCCGTCAGGGCATCCAGCCCCACCTCATCCGCGACATCGACGATACGGCCACGGGCACCCATCTCATAAAGCCGCATCGGCCCACCGTAATTGGCGACGATGAAGCCGTACCGACCGATGCCGGCCCGGTCGATCACCGCAACGGAGCGGCCCGCAAAACGGTTGGCGACGGCGAAATTCTCCTGCAAGGCGAACAGGTCAATCCAGCGGTCCCCGAAACAGGCCAGCAGCCGATCTGACACCTGCTTAGGTCCGGAAAACCCATCGCTGTTCAGGATGTAGATTTCCTCCCGCCCGTCGCCGTCAATATCGCCGCAGGCCAAGCCGATGGCGCGCCGCCCGGCATCGGCCAGCAGCGGCGGTGCGATATCCACCAGCCCCTGCCCGCCCCATTTCAGCACGCGGTTAGGGCCGCCATAGCCGGCGACGATGACCTCGTCCTGCCCATCACCATCGACATCAGCGACCGCCACGCCATAGGACAGGGCGGGCAGGTTCCCGGCGATCAGGTTGGAGCATTCGATGAACATCCGGACCCCGCACTGTGGCTGTCGTCCCGGCACCGGAACGGTCTATTCAATAGCCTGGACGGGGGCCGGCGGGCAAGGCGGCGGGCTGTGACGTTTGCAGCGAAAGCACAACCACCTCCATGTCGTTTATACGTTGCAACGCCAAGACCCCAGACATTGGTGACAAGTGTATTTACCATGGATTCAATCACCTTGCGTGCTTTTTAAAGTTGAATAAACGCCATTATCGGTGCAATGTTCATTTATATTAAATACCGAGAGGCCATAAACATGATCATAATTTCAGATGATCAGTTCAACGCACTCGATACAGGCCTGGATAGGCATTCTCTATCAATCATGTGCAGTCAAATCGAGAGGCAATGCCAGCAGAATAACGTGAACCTAGAGCCACTAACAGTCCACGATCTCGCCCAACGTATGCGGTCTCTCTGTCAGCGTTCCGGTGTGGCGCGAATGGACAGCATGTTGTTCCTGGCGGAAAATGTTCTCCGCCTGGGTTTGCAGCACAAGCTTTCAGAAGCGACCGACGCAACGTTACCTGGAGTTGGACACACGGATAAAGTAAGAATAGAAAGGTATATCGCGGAGTTGTCGACCGATTCCCCGCCGCCTTTTATTCGTCTGCCTGAAGAAAATGCCATTATGGATTATTTCCATGGCTAATACACTTATGGTCACGCCATGCCAATGCATGGAAACAGAGAGTAAAAAAACAAAAATTCGCATTAGCCTGTATTTTGATGGAACAAAAAACAATAGATTAAATGTGGATGCATATAAAAACAAAAATGTAAAAGAGTACATAGACGACAGAACGGCTTCAGATTTGAGGTACGGAAGCTATAAGGCCGATCACACAAATGTAGCGCGATTGTTCAATAATTTCGTTAATCACTCTGATGTAGATGTTTCATTTCCGATTTATATAGAAGGAATCGGGACCGAGAACCCCAAAAAAGTTGATGGCAAAGTAGAGTATCAAGCTGACAGTGTCTGGGGTTATTCGACGGGTAAGGGCGGTACGGGCATCTATGATAAGGTGACACGAGCGATTCAAGAAGTTGTCGATGTTATATCTCAAAAGATCACTGAAAGTGAGCCAGACATCGAGTTTGTCCATATTGATGTTTTTGGCTTCAGCAGGGGAGCTGCAGCGGCACGCCACTTCATTCATAGAGCTTTTCGCATGCCCAGCCAAACCCTCCAGGAACAACTGATGCGTCAGAGGCTGCCCGTGGGCAGCGTCCAGATCAAGTTCGCAGGACTGTTCGACACGGTATCCTCCTATGGCATGCCACAGAATTTCGATGATGATACCGAGGATTTGGGGTTGGATGCAATCTCCCTGGCAGCCGCGCCGGTACATTTGGTGGCGGCCGAAGAGTACCGGGAATACTTCTCCCTTACGGACATCAGTTCGGCACCGCACGGTCGCGAAATCTACCTCCCCGGTGCTCATGCCGATATCGGTGGAGGCTATACCAAGACCGAACAGGAAGAGGATTGGCTATTGTACTTCATCGGTTCGGCGAACCGCGGGAAGTACATTTATCGGTCTCCAGCGGAGAAGAAGGCACTCGCCCGTGAACAAAAATGGTTCGAGGAGGCTGGCTGGTACGATAGTGTAAGCGTGTCGGAATACGGCGGCACAATCTATGGAAGCCGCACTATCGAACATCATTATAGCTTCCTTCCGCTTTACTTGATGCGCGAGTTCGCCGACCAGAACGGGGCGAAGCATGAAAATCAGGCTAAAATAGAAGCCGATTTCGACATTCCCAACGATCTACAGTCGCTGTGGGGAAAGATTAGACCGTTAGCATTTAGCTCTGTTCGGAACAGCGCCGCCGTTTGGCGCGACAACCGAACAGAGGAAATGCGCAGAGTGCGGAGAAAGTATCTGCACTTCTCCGCGCGATATGAGTCAGGACACCATCCTAATTGGTCTGATGATGGTCCAATTTCTGGCCATCGAGAGCGGGACATCTATGCCGGATGAGCGAGAAGTTCAGGCGTTATTGATGGGACGGCGGAGAATGCTGGGCCTCTGGCTGCCAGCGTCCATGGCTGCATTCCTCTCGACGGGCTGTGAAGGGAAAGAACGCAATATGGAGAAATTTGTCTGGCGTCCGACCGAATCTGCTCATCGGGCCTATCCTATACTTATCCTTCAGGGCACCTTCACCTGTGTTGACGGAATGGTCGTAGAGATACCCCCCCACCGAAATGTTAACAATGGTTGGGGTGAGTTGGGGGCGTCTGTCATTGCTGGCGTGGACGAAAAGACGTTGCCCGCACATCTGGAGGCTGCGTGGTTCTCTTATGTGGAAGACAAATTCTACGCTGGCAGTTGGGACCTTCCGGCGCGCCGCCTGCGGGATTTGTTCAGTCAGCCGCTCCCGCCTGATCGGACAGGTACGCCGGGGCGGTTTAGCCGGCTGATCATCGGGTTTGGCCTTGAAGGGCACCTGTCCTTGTGGGCGAGCGGACCGGGTGCCACGGTCGAGGTGGCGGCCTGGCGCGCTCCGACCGCCGATATCGACTGGCGGATGGTGGTCGACAATCCGAAAGTATCCCGTCGTGACTATATCGACCTCGTGTTGAACGGACGCACAACAGAGGGGGACCGGGATCGACTGGCCCGCAAAGGTTTGCCGACGGGGCTTTTCGAGTTTTATCGCCGACGCTACGCCTGGAGCCCGCGTACCGGTGGGCCGGTGACGCCTTTGAAAGCCTTCATACGTTATGCCAATGGCGAACTTGAAACGATCCTTCAGATCGTCAGCACGGGCGAATTCACCGGCGAAAAACCAGTTCCCCTATCCATGACCGTAGAATGGAAGCAGGACGAATTCCGTTACAAGGCCCGCGTGCAACTGGATGAAGGGGAGACACTTGCCGCCTTCGCCCACATGGCGGACCTCTCGCGGGGCCAAAAAATGTATATGTCTATGGAAGCAGGTGAACTGGGCAGGAACCTGAATTTGAGCTTAGTAGGCCCACAGTCCCGATACGCGTTCGAACATGTCCAAATGGAGATATCGCGTCGCGCATTTTAGTGTCTATCCGGCGCGTCCGGAGGCACCCGATAGACACCAGATTCTTGGTTGGGCATATGTGCATCACTTCAAGTGAATCCGTTTGAAGTGCTGCACACTACGAGCGTTAGAGTCCCGTTAGAGGGTGTTCCTCCCCCCGTCAAGCCGCGCGCGGCGCATACCCCGCCCCCACCGCCCCGCCCCCTTGGAATGGCTGACGTCAAGCCTATTCATGATGGACAGGGCGGAAATTTCTGCCTTGTGGTGGGGCCGGGATTTGGTACGATCCGAACCTCAGCCAACAAGATGTTGTGTTCTGTGGGCAGTTATCCACAGCCGGGGCACTGGGGAAAACGGGGATAAGTCATGCGCGATGGTGAAGTGAACGAGTGGGCGCCGCAGGGTGCCGACCTATTTGGCCAGATTCAGATGCGCAAGCATGCGCCGGTGACTGTGGATCATTCCAGAAACGAACTGCTGACCACGTTCGGCAAGGCGACGCTGGATGACCGCTACCTGATGCCCGGTGAGACCTATCAGGACCTGTTCGCCCGCGTCGCCAGCTATTATTCCGACGACCATGCGCATGCCCAGCGCCTGTACGACTATATCTCCCGCCTCTGGTTCATGCCGGCCACGCCCGTCCTGTCCAATGGCGGCACGGCCCGCGGCCTGCCCATTTCCTGCTTCCTGAATGAAGCCAGCGACAGCCTGGAAGGCATTGTCGGCCTGTGGAACGAGAATGTCTGGCTGGCTGCCAAGGGCGGTGGCATCGGCAGCTATTGGGGCAATCTGCGCTCCATCGGTGAGCAGGTGAAGGATAGCGGCAAGACCAGCGGCGTCATCCCCTTCATCCGCGTCATGGATTCACTGACGCTGGCTATCTCCCAGGGGTCCCTGCGTCGTGGTTCCGCCGCCTGCTACCTGCCCGTCTCCCACCCCGAGATCGAAGAATTCATTGAGATGCGCCGCCCCACGGGTGGTGATCCCAACCGCAAGGCGCTGAACCTGCACCATGGCATCGCCATCCCCGACGCCTTCATGCGCGCGGTTGAGGGTGATGAGGAATGGGCGCTGACCAGCCCCAAGGATGGCAAGATCCTGCGCCGCGTGAAGGCGCGCGACCTGTGGATCCGCATCCTGACCGCCCGTATGGAAACGGGCGAGCCCTATATGCTGTTCATCGACCATGTGAACCGGGCCATCCCGGAACATCACAAGCTGGCCGGCCTGACGGTGAAGATGTCGAACCTGTGCAGCGAGATCACGCTGCCGACCGGCATGGACCCGTGGGGCAAGCAGCGCACCGCCGTCTGCTGCCTGTCCTCGCTGAACCTGGAAAATTTCCTGGAATGGCAAGACCATCCGACCTTCATCGAAGACGTGATGCGCTTCCTGGATAATGTCATGACCGACTTTATCGAGAAGGCGCCGGACGACATGGTCAAGGCCAAGTACTCGGCCATGCGTGAGCGGTCGGTGGGTCTGGGCGTCATGGGCTTCCACAGCTTCCTGCAGGGCCAGATGATCCCGATCGAAGGCGTGATGGCCAAGGTCTGGAACAAGCGCATGTTCGCCCATATCAAGCGCCATGCCGACGCCGCCTCGGTCAAGTTGGCGCATGAGCGTGGCCCCTGCCCCGACGCCGAGGAATATGGCGTGATGGAGCGCTTCTCCAACAAGATCGCCATCGCGCCGACGGCCAGCATCTCCATCATCACCGGTGGCGCATCGCCCGGGATTGAGCCGGTGGCCGCCAACGCCTATACGCACAAGACCCTGTCGGGCAGCCATTCGGTGCGCAACCCGTACCTGGAAAAGCTGCTGGCGGAGAAGGGCCGCAATGACGAGGACACCTGGTCGGAGATCACGCTGAACAGCGGGTCGGTCCAGCATCTGGACTTCCTGAGCCAGGATGAGAAGGACGTGTTCAAGACGGCGTTCGAGCTGGATCAGCGCTGGCTGATCGAACATGCAGCCGACCGCACGCCGTTCGTCTGCCAGAGCCAGTCGCTGAACGTCTTCCTGCCGGCCGATGTGCATAAACGCGACCTGCACCAGATCCATATGATGGCCTGGAAGAAGGGCGTGAAGAGCCTGTACTACCTGCGCTCCATGTCGGTGCAGCGCGCCGAGAGCAACGCCACCAAGGAGATCGGCCGGGCCAAGGCTGCGCCGGCGGCGGAGACGAACAAGTATGAGGAATGCCTGGCCTGTCAGTAAGGGCCAGACGTTCCATCAGGACAGAAAAGGCGGGCAGCGATGCCCGCCTTTTCGCATTCCAGCACCTGTGGAACAGGTCAGGTCAGGGAGGAAATGGTGAAGGTGATGGCAGACGGGAAGGCCGTGCCGTAATTGATGTTGGTGGAGAACCCACCCTGGTCATCAAACGGATAGCCGTAGGTCAAGCCATTGATGCTGATGCCATTGGTCGGGTCGGCCGTCGCATTCTGATGCATGAAGGCCGAGTACAGGTTGGAAGGGACAAAGCCAGCCGCCGCCGGATTGTTCCATGACGGATAGAATAGGTAAGGTGCCCCGTTGGTCGGCTGTGTCACGGTCTGGTTGGTGTCGGTGAAGCTGGTCGCCTGCGAACTGCTGGTATTCGCCACCGTCCCGACCAAGGTTACCAGCCCGTCAGACGTACGGCGGTAGATGTTCACCTGCTGATAAAGCGCGGTATCCAGCGGCGCCCAGGACAGCTGGACCGCGTCGGGGACGGTCAGTTTGACCGTCAGTCCCCAGGTCAGCGCCGTTTCGGCGCCATTGGGCAGCAAGGCCGACAGGTAGTAGGTGTAAAGACCCGCCGGCACCTCGTCGGTCTGGTCGATCAAGGTGGGCGCGCCGCTGAAGGCGTAGAGGCAGGTATATTGCTGCGGCGCCAGCCCGAAGCTGTAGCCGGTGGCGATACCCCGGTTCAGGGCCGAGACGATCACATTCTGAATGTTGGTCAGCGCATTGGCCGCCAGCAGAGACATCCCCTGGGCCAGGGCGTCCGGGTCATTGGGGGTGGCGAATACGCCCGAACAACCGAACACCATCTGGCCGGGATCATTGCTGGCATTTTCCAGCCAGGATGGCGCATCGGACAGGGCATAGTTGGAAACAGCCATGTCCGTCAGGGTGGCCGGCAGATTGACGCTGGCCAGACCGGTATTGCCTTGGAAATAGGGGAAGTAGATATTCACCACCGCCCCCTGATACTCCCCCGCCGTCAGGCCCGACGTCTGGGTGAGATTGGCGTTGGTATAGTTGGTGGGATCATAGGCATTGCCCACCAGTTGCAGCGCCAGATAGGCCTGGGTGCCATCGCCCCATTGCCACGTCGCACCGACTGGATGCGCCGTGCCCTTGTCATCCACATAGGTGGCGCTGGTGATTGGCTGCCCCTCATTCGGCCAGACCCATTGGACCTTGCCAAGCCAGAGGGTGCCGTTGCTGCCGCCCGCCTGGTTGAACTGGAAAAGCTGAAACGGGTTCAGCAGATAATAGGCGAAGAAATCGCGCAGCGGCGCGTCAAACCACGTGGAGAGTGCGCTGAACCCGTAGGAGGAGGTGGGCGGCGTCTTTGACCCGACGCTCAGCGCATGATCGACATAAACAGGGCCCGGCTGG
>CALRNG020000142.1:0-8262 GCA_943369495.1 Rhizobium sp. Q54 | reverse complement strand
GGCCATGGCGATGGCCAGACCCGTGACCGGTTGGCCATTATGGCGCATCAGGGTTTCGGGCGGGTCCTGGCTGGCGCGGCGGATGCTGGCAATATCGCCCAGGCGCAGCAGGCGGCCGCCAGCCTGGATCGGCACCTGCGCCACCTGTTCCTCGGTCTTCAAGGCACCGGTGACGCGCACGCGGATACGGTCGGTGCCGGTATCGATCAGGCCCGTCGGGCTGACGGCATTCTGCGCGGCCAGCGCCTGTCCGATCTGCTGTACCGTCACGCCGAGCGAGGCGAGGCGGCCCGTATCGAATTCCACATAAATCTTTTCATCCTGCACGCCCAGCAGGTCGACCTTGCCGATCGACGGCAGGGTCAGCAGGCGTTGGCGGGCGGCCAGCAGGACCTGACGCATTTCGGTCTGGCTGAACCCGTCGCCCGTGAAGGCGTAGATGATGCCGAACGTATCGCCGAATTCATCATTGAACTGCGGACCGATGACGCCGGCGGGCAGGGTGTGGGCCATGTCGCCCACCCGTTTGCGCACCTGATACCAGATGTCGGGCAGGGTGTTGGACTTGGTATAATCATGCAGGTTGATGAAGATCACCGTTTCGCCCGGCCGCGCATAGGACCGGGTAAAGTGGTAGTTCGGCACCTGTTGCAGCGTCTGTTCGATGCGGTCGGTGACCTGCTCCTGCATCTCCCGCGCGGTGGAGCCTGGCCATTGCGCCGTGACCACCATGGTGCGGATGGCGAATTGCGGGTCCTCGGCCCGGCCCAGCGTCACAAAGGAATAGGCGCCGATGGCCAGCGACATGATGATCATGAACAGGACAAGCGCCTGATGCCGGATGGCCCAGGCGGAAAGATTCAATCCGCTCACGGCAGGCCCCCATCCCAGACGCGCACGGGCAGATTGGCATCCAGCCGGTGGGCACCGGCGGTCACCACCAGCTCACCCTCCTTCACCCCGGCCTTCACGGCCACGCCATCAGGGCGGTAGGCCGCGACCTCCACCGGGCGCAGCAGCACCCGGTCCTTGGACGGGGCCAGCACCCAGACGGCGGGCTTATCCCCCTGATGGAACAAGGCGGAGGAGGGCAGAAGGGCCAGCGCTGCCGCATCGGCCTCGGGGAAGCTGACGCGGGCTGTCATACCCAGGCGCACCGCGTCCGGCGCATCGGCGGGCAGGGTGACGCGCAGGCGGAAGGTGCGGCTGGCGGGGTCGGCCACGGGGGTGATTTCGCGGATGGTGCCGGTCAGGCTGATATCGCCATCGGCCCAGAGCGCAATGGTGGCCGTACCGCCGACCGACAGGCGGGCCAGATCGCCCTCCGCCACGTCGATGGCCACTTCACGGCCCAGATCAGTGGCCAGACGCAGAACAGTCTGGCCATCGCCCACCGTCTGTCCGGCATCGGCCAGGACGGCGGTGATCACCCCGCCCTGATCCAGGGTCAGGGAACCATAGGCCCGCTGGTTGCGGGAGATGGACAGGCTGGATGCCGCTTCCCGCTTCTGTGCGGCGGCAGCATCGGCGGCGGCCTTCACCCGGTCGAACTGCGCCTGGGAGACGGCGCCCGACGAGAGCAGGGGCGTGTAGCGCTTCAACTCGGCGGCGGTCTGCACGGCCTGCGCCTCGGCCTGGGCCAGTCGTGCCTCGGCGGCCTTCAGTGACAGTTCCAGGTCGGTCGGGTCCAGGCGGGCCAGCACCTGGCCGGGCTTCACCCGGTCACCCACCTCCACCATGCGGGCCGCGATGCGGCCGCCGACGCGGAAGCCGGCCTGAACCTCCGTGCGGGCCACGATGGTGCCCGTGAAGGAGCGGGCGGAATGGGCGTCCTTGAAGGTGACCGGGGCGACGCGCACGGGGCGCACCTGTGCCTGCTCCGCCTCCTTCGCCCCACAACCGGCCAGAACCAATGGCAGGATCACGGCCAATGCCGCCCCCCGCCCCCGGATGAACCCGGCGCCCCGAAGCCCCACCATGATGATACCCCCAAACTCTCGTTTACAGTTCCTCAAGCGCCGGTGGCGCCGGAGCGGCTCTCCCTCAAAGGTAAACCACTCTTAAGCGATACTGACGGACAGGATAATGTAACGTACATTACAATTTTCAAGTGACGGCCATCACGCCCCGTTGCAGGACCGGCACCCCGAATGCGATGATCAGACCATGAGCATAGAAAACGAAGCCGATATCGACGCCGCCGACCATACGCCCCGCATGGCCGCCCGCCGTCAGGCCATGATCGATGCTGCCGCCACGGTCTTTTTCGAGCAGGGGTTTGAACGGGCCAGTCTTTCCGCCATTGTCCGCCGGTCGGGCGGGTCGCTGTCCACACTTTACCAGCTTTTTGGCAGCAAGGAGGGGCTGTTCGAGGCCATGGTGACGCAGCGCTGTGCGCAGATCATGGAGCCGCTGACGGCCCCGCATCTGCCCGACCAGTGCCCGCGCGAAACCCTGACCCGCATCGCACGCGGCCTGATGGGCGTGCTGATGGACCCGGAGGCGCAGGGGCTGTGGCGCATGGTGATGGGGGAGGGGATCAAGTTTCCCCGCCTGCCGGAGATTTATTTCCGCTGCGGGCCGGACCCGTTGCAGGCGGCCATGGTGCGCTATCTGGGCGATCTACATGAAGGTGGCGTGGTTTGCTGTCCCGATGTACCCGCCATGGTCAATGCCTTCTGCGGCATGCTGCAGAGCGATCTGTTCTATCGCACCGTGACGGGCACGCGGCCCATCCCGGAGGCAGAGGAGATTGAACGGCATGTGCAGAAGGTCGTGGATCTGGTGATGCGGATGATAGGGGGTGGTGCCGCATCAGCCGAGCATATGCCAAGCCATGCGCCCCACCAGAAAGGCGTTCACCAGCATCAATAAGGGCGTCAGCCGCGCGGCAACGCTGCGCCAGCGATGGGCCGCCGCCCCGCCCAGCAGGCCAATCGCCAGCAGGGCCGGCACCGTGCCCGCCCCGAAGGCCGCCATCATGATCAACCCTGCCAGCGGATCGCCCGTGCCCATGGCAGAGGCGAGGCCGGCATAGACCAGACCGCAGGGCAAGAGGCCCAGGGTCAGGCCCAGCAGATAGCCGTTCATCCCGATGGGCCGCGCGAAAAGCGGGCGCAAGGGGGCTGTCAGACGCTGCCCCAGGCCGATGGCCAACCCGCCGCCGGTGCCGCCGGCCAGCCGGGGGAACAGGCCCACCAGCCCCTGACGCAGGAACAGCAACGCCGCCAGCCCCAGGATGAAGGCCAGCAGCCACGACACCCCCGTTATCCGCGTCACCGCCCCGCCGCCCGCCGCCACCAGCGCGCCCAGGGCCGCATAGGTGGTGATACGGCCCAGATGATAGGGCAGCAGCATCGACCCCCGCGCCCGGACTAGGACGGGACCGGGCTGGGCCGACAGGGCGCCGGCCTGGGCCAGAACGAACGGCCCGCACATGCCCACGCAGTGCGACAGCCCGCCCAGCATCCCCGTCGTGAACATCGCCACCGCCAGCGACCAGACCATGAAATCCATTATGTCCCCCTTGGCACGCGGTGGTTATGGCATGGGCGCGAGGGGGCGGTCGTTGACGGGGATCAATTGTTTGGTGGGAACATCACACGCCCGCAAACAGGCCCGCGATGGTAGTGACGGCGCGTTCAGCCTCGGCCCGGTCGGGCGTGGGATCGTCGATCCCGAAGCCGTAATATTCATTGGCCCCCGTCACCTGGAACACCCAGCCGTCGCGGCGCGGCACGAAAGAGGTCTGGTTGAAATAGATCCCATAGCGGATATCGCCGTCGGGGATCATGCGGGCCAACTGTCCGCGCACGGGCACCAGCGTGTCGTCGCCAAACAGCGCCTTGGCGCCATAGCCGGTGCAATTGACCAGGGTCTTCTGCGGCAGGGCCGACAGTTCCGCAGCAGAGTGGAATTCCCGCACCTCGATCCTGCCGCCCAGCGACAGGAAACCCGACAGAAGATAGTCGGAATAGGCTGCGATATTGAACATCAGCCCGGATGTGGTCAGCACCTCCCGGTCGCCGAACGGGTGGTTGCCGGTGGTATAGGTGATGCGGGGCGCACGTAGTTCGGGCGTCATTTCCCGCGTCAGCCCATGGGCGAAGGCCGGGCGGTCATCGGGTACGGGCGGGGCATTGGTGAACAGGTTGTGCGTGTCTATCCATTCAATGGGCGTGCCGGGCAGGCCCAGCAGGGTCTGATACCGGTCAAAGCTGGCGCGTGCCATGCCGGCCCATTGCGCCTTCATGTCCGGGGTGACGTGCTGTTGCAGGGCCAGCCGGCTTTCCGGTGACCAGACGCCGGTGGCCAGCGAAGACCGCGTGGCGGGCGGCAGTTCCCGGGCATAAATGGTGACCTTGGCACCGGCGCGTTGCAGCTGTAACGCCGTCGTCAGGCCGATGGCACCGCAGCCGATGACGGCGATGTCGCGCGCACCGGTGCCCATGGCGAGGTCGGTGGCAATGCTGGCCGACCCCCAGGAGAGCGACCAGCCGGCCCCGCCATGGCCGTAATGGTGGACCAGGTCCTTGTCAGCGAATTTCACCCGTTCGATCCGCGGTCCCTGTGGCCGGAAGGGGCGGGTGCAGACGGTGATCTGGGTAATCCGATCCAGCGACGCCCGCAGCAGCGGCAGGGTCAGAACCGGTGCCTTGGGGGCCGGGGCGACGGCGACCTTGGCCGGACCGGTGGCGCAGCCGGCAAGTGCCAGGGTCGAGAATGCGGCCCCGCCGCCGAACAGCACCGCACGGCGGTCCAAGCGCGTCACTGACATCCCCTATCCTTTCCCGGTTCGTTCAGCCGGGGAGGATAGGGGAAAGTAAGCCGGAAAAGAAACCAGGATCAGGCGGCCCGGCGCAGCGCCGCCCGGTTCCAGGGATTGTCAGGCTTCATCGCCAGCCTTTCCGCCGCCAGGGCGCGGGCCAATGCGTGGTCGCCCGAACGCACGGCCGCTTCCAGCAGGGTGACATTGATCAGGTCGCGCTGGGCATTGCTGCCGCCGAACAGGGCCGCCTTTTCCCGAACGGGCAGCAGGGCCGTCACCACCCCGCTGTAATGGCCGCCGACAAAGTCACACAGGGCGCGGGCCAGCGGCAGGCCAACCTCCCGTGTCATGCGCGCATTCTCGCCCGGCTTGGCGGCTGCCGCCTGCATGGTGCTCAGGGTGCGCTCGATATCATCGACGCGGCTGGCGCCCAGGAACGCGATGATGGCGTGCACGTCATTGAAGGCATAGTGGCCCTGTTCGGCGAATGGCCGCCATTCATCGGCCAGACGCTGCCAGCGTTCACCGGTGTGGATGCCACGCAGATACAGGCGCCACAGCATCGCGGACCCGTCCACCAACTCCAACACAATGCCGGTCGCGGCGGGCCGTATGCCCTGATCATAGAGCGCCAGAACCTGATCATATTCCTCCCGTTCCAGATGGAACAGGGCCATATGCCACCAGTTATGGGCCGACAGCATGCAGTCGCGGGACCAGTCATGGGTACGGGCACGCAGCCACTTAACGCCGTCTTCCGCACGTCCCTGCATTTCCATGACATGGGCGACGGCATGGACGGCCCAGGGATCGCGGGGATTGATCTCCAGCGCGGCGCGGCCGGTCGCTTCCGCCAGACCGAACATGTTCATTTCCTCCAGCCCAAAGGCGTGCATGCCAAGCACATAGCCGTAACCATCGAGATCGCGGCTCCAGTGCGGCAGGGCGCGCGCCACGCGATCACGCAGCATGCTGGACCGGCCCGTGAAAAAATCGCACTGATGGGCAAATTGCAGGGCCGTCAGATCACGCGGGTGATCAATGACGATCCGGCCGAACCGTTCCCCCGCCAGGGTGAAATCACCGGCCAGCCAGGCGCGGATGCCGCCGATATAACCCCGCTCCCGGTCGTTGGCCCCGCCGTTGGCGGCCAGTGCCGTGGCGACTTCAAGCGACCTCGCGATCTCCGGCTCCAACGCCTTGTCGGTGGCCAGCGCGAACAACCCGGCGCGCAGGCAATGGGCGATCGTCATATCCGAGGCCAGTTCGATGGCGGCGTCCAGTTCGGCCACAGGGTCGACATAGTAGCCGGCGAACAGTTCGCAAGCCGCTTCGACATGGTCCAGGGCGGCACGGTTGCCACCGGAAACGGCGAGGCCGCGACAATCTCTCAACATGGTTAAGGTCCTTGGTGTCACTGTTGGATCAGATGCGGTCGATCCTGCCCTCCCGCCGTCAACCGGGCGTGATCGCATCGTGAAAAATCGCGTGAAAAGCCTTGGTGCCGGCGATAGTTTCGCGGAATGGATATCGATATCTCGCTTCTGGGCGGCTTTGCCGTGATGGTTAACGGTCGGCCCGCCGATCTGCCGACGCGCAAGGCCGCAGCGCTGCTGGCCGTCCTGGCCGTGCGGCCCGGCGCGCTGGTCAGCCGCGACCGGCTGCTGGGCCTGCTCTGGCCCGACAGTGCGGAGGCACAGGCCCGCGCCAGTCTGCGCCAGGCCCTGAGCCAGCTGCGCCGTGTCCTGCCCGATGGGGCACTGGTCACCGTTGGGGATCAGTTGCGGCTGGACCCGGTGCGGGCGGGCAGCGATGTAGGGCGGCTTGATGGGCTGCTGCGCCTGGACGATCCGCAGCAGGGGATGGTGGCGACCGAACTTTACCGGGGCCGGTTACTGGCTGATCTGCCGCTGCTGGAGGAACCGTTTGAGGATTGGCGGCGGATGGAGGCAGAGCGGCTGCATGCTTTGCTGCTGGCCCGCCTGCACGCCTGGCTGACCCGTCTGGCTGAGGCCAGAGAGGATGCGGCAGCCCTGTCGCTGGGTGAGGCGCTGGTGGCGCTCGATCCGCTGGCGGAAGGGGCGCACCGCACCTTGATGCGCATCCATCAGCGGCTGGGTAGCCCCGCCCTGGCGGAACGTCAGTATCAGCGCTGCGCCGAGGCGCTGCTACGCGAACTGGACGTGGAGCCGACGCCGGAGACGCAGGCCCTGCTGCATGCCGCGGTGTCGGCACCCACAGCGCCGGTGTCGGCGCGGGCCAGGTTGGGCATCGCCGTCCTGCCCTTTGCCAACCTGTCCGGCGACAGCACCCGCGATTATCTGGGCGAGGGGTTGGCCGATGACATCATCGCAGCGCTGGCCCGGTTTCGGCCACTGGCGGTGCCGGCACCGGCCGCCACCTTCGCGCTGGCGGCACGCGGCTTGACCCCGCAGGAGGTGGCGGCCCGGCTGGACTGCCGCTTTATCCTGACCGGTAGCGTGCGGCCCCTGGGCGAGGTGACGCGCATCGCCTGTGCGCTTTGCGATGCGGCGACGGGTGATCAGCTCTGGTCCGACCGGATCGACGTGCCGCCTGTCGACCTGCTGCGCGCCCAGGACGATATCGTCCGGCGGGTCGCGGGCGCCCTGTCGGTCCAGCTGAACCGCCACCTGCTGCGTCAGACAGGCCAATGCCGGCCGGAACAGTGGCGCGCCCATGATTTCTGGCTGCGTGGCAGCCACGCGCTGCGTCGCGGCGATGCGGCAGGGCTGTTGGAGGCGCGGGAACTGTTCACGCGGTCCGTGGATCTGGACCCCGGCAACAGCAGGGCGTGGTCGGGCCTGTCGCTTGCCTATTTCAACGACTGGTCCTGTCTGGCCTGGGATCGCTGGACGGAGAATGAGGCGAAGGCGCTGGCCCATGCCAGCCGGGCCATGGAGATCGATCCCGCCGATCACGTTGCCGCCTTCATCATGGGCCGCATCCTGCTGTACCGCCGGCGGTTCGAGGAAGCGGCAGACCTGCTGGACCGGGCCGAACGGTTGAACCCCAGCGACCCGGATATGCTGATCAATGTGTCGCCGGGGGTTGCCTATCTGGGCGATCCGCAGCGTGGCATGGGCCTCGCCGCGACCGCTATGCGCATGAACCCGGTGCATGAGCCCTGGTACAAGGTCTTCGCCGCCATCAGCCATATCATGGCCGGCGATTATGAGCGCGGGCTGGCGCTGGGTCTGGCAGCCCCCGACCGGGGTGTGGATGTGCGGGCCCATCTGGCCGTGGCCCATGTCATGCGTGGTGAGATGACGGAGGCCGCCGATCAGGCCTGGCGCTTTGTCGATCACTATCAGAACCACATTGTCGGCGGCGGCCAAGTCGATCCCGCCGATGCCGTGCGGTGGCTGTTCATGGTCAACCCTTATCGCCGGCGTGACCACGCGGCCCTGGTGGCCGATGCGCTGTCGCGCGCCGGCTTGCCGGTGCCCCCGGACGCCATTGATGCCCGCCCACCC
>CALRNG020000141.1:0-8266 GCA_943369495.1 Rhizobium sp. Q54 | reverse complement strand
TGTCGCCTTCTTCCTGCCCAGCTATACGCTGGTGAAGCTGCAGGCATCGTATGAGCCGATGGAGCAGGTGAAGCTGTCGGTCGATGTGAACAACCTGTTCGACAAGCGCTATTACGGCTCCTCCTACGCCCGCCTGTGGGTGGCACCTGGCACGCCGCGCACCGTCACCGGACGTGTGTCGTATAATTTCTGATCTCGGCATCCTTGCTTGTAAACTCACCACCCCCGCCCGTCGGTTCCCCCGGGGCGGGGGTTTTTGTTTGTCGTGGCAGGAGCGATCATTATGGCTTTCCTGTTCAAATCCTCTGCCGAACGGGGCCGTGTCTGGGGCGATGCCTTTGCTCGGCTGGCGCCCGATGTGCCCTTTCGCACCTGGCCGGCGGTGGGTGACGCCGCCGATATCCGCTATCTGGCGGCCTGGACCATCACGCGCGACCTGCTGGAGGGATTGCCTAACCTGGAGGTTCTGTTCTCCGTCGGGGCCGGGGTCGATCAACTGGACCTGTCGCAAGTGCCCGCCAATGTGACGGTGGTGCGGATGATGGAACCGGGCCTGACCGATGGCATGGTGCAATATGCCACCTTCGCCACTCTGGCTCTGCACCGCGAGATGCTGGATTACCGTCAGGCACAGACCGACCATCGCTGGGCACCACGTCCTCTGCTGCCAGCAGGCGGGCGGCGGGTCGGCGTCATGGGGCTTGGCAATCTGGGCAAGGCGGTGCTGGCGGGCTTGCGTCCCTTCGGCTTTCCGCTGCGCGGGTGGAGCCGGTCGGGTGGTGCCATCGAGGGCGTAGAGATTTTTGCGGGCGCCGACGCCCTGCCCGCCTTTCTGTCGGGTTGCGATATCCTGGTCTGCCTGCTGCCCCTGACCAACGATACACGCGGCATTTTGTGCCGTAAAAGCTTCGATCTTCTGCCGCGCGGTGCCGCGATCATCAATGTCGGGCGCGGCGGGCATCTGGTGGAGCAGGATCTGCTGGCTGCATTGGACAGCGGTCATCTGTCCGGTGCTGTCATCGATGTGCTGAATACGGAACCGGCGGCAGCGGACCATCCTTTCTGGTCGCATCCGCGTATCCTGTTGACCCCGCATGTGGCCAGCCAGACCCGGGATGATTCGTCCGTTGAGGTCCTGATTGCCAATATCCGCCGTCACCAGGCGGGTCAGGCTCTGCTGGGTCAGGTGGATCGGACGCGCGGATATTGAGCGGCAGTAGGTGCGGCAGAACATGCTGCACCAATGCCGTTGAAATCCGCATTCCCTGCCGTCCCCTCCCCGCTTTCGGACGGATGTTCCGGTTCTACCATGGCCTAATATCGCTTGTGCGGGGGACGCCAGCGCCCCTCCCGATCTTCACCGCAGCAATGGAAAGACGACGCCATGGCCCCCTTTCGGCCCAAATACATCTCCTTCGACTGCTATGGCACGCTGACTCGGTTCCGCATGTCGGAGATGGCGCGCGAGATGTTCCCGGACCGTATCGCGTCGGAACATATGGACAAGTTCTGCAAGGACTTTGCCGCCTACCGTCTGGATGAGGTGCTGGGCGCCTGGAAGCCCTATGATCAGGTCATCCACAATGCCGTGGAGCGCACTTGTAAGAAATGGAAGGTCGAATTCCGGCCCGAGGAAGCGCGCCGCATCTATGACGCCGTGCCGACCTGGGGTCCGCATGCCGATGTGCCGGACGGTCTGTCCAAGGTGGCCAAGGAAATCCCGCTGGTCATCCTGTCCAACGCCATGAATGAGCAGATCCACCATAATGTCGCCCTGCTGGGTGCGCCGTTCCACCGGGTCTACACGGCCCAGCAGGCCCAGGCCTATAAGCCGCGCTTCCAGGCATTCGAATATATGTTCGATCAGCTGGGCTGTGGTCCGGAGGAGATGATGCATGTCTCCTCCAGCTTCCGATACGACCAGAATAGCGCCACCGACCTGGGCTTTGGCGCTCGCGTCTTCGTGGCGCGCGGCCATGAGCCGACCAACCCGAACTACCGTGATTATGAGATCCCGCATATCGGCATTCTGCCGGCGCTGCTGGGCTTGTGATCCCGTTTCCTTTCTCCTCCAATCGGTGATCGTCCATGACCGCTTCCCAAACCCTCTCCTACTGGCTGGACACCGCCCCTCGCTTTACCGGCGGGGCGGCGGGGCCTGTGGAGGGGCGGGTGGATGTGGCGGTCATCGGCGGTGGCTTCACCGGCCTGTCAGCGGCGCTGGCCTGGGCAAAGCGTGGCGCCAGCGTCGTGGTGCTGGAGGCGGGCCGGGTAGCGGGCGAGGCGTCGGGCCGTAATGGAGGCCAGTGCAACAGCGGCACGGCCCACGACTTCGCCGCTCTCGTCGGGCGGTTCGGGGTGGAGACGGCGCGCAAATTCTATCAGGCGCATGTTGATGCCGTGGACGATGTCGAACGGATCGCGCGGGAGGAAGGGATCGATTGCGCCTTCCGCCGCTGCGGTCGGTTGAAACTGGCGGCCAAGCCGGAACATTACGACAAGCTGGCCCGCGCGGCGGAAACGCTGGCGACCGTCGATCCCCATGTCCAGCTGCTGTCGCGGGCCGACCTGGCCGCCGAAATCAAGTCCGACGCCTTCCATGGCGGCCTGTTGCAGACCACCAGCGCCCAACTGCATGTCGGCAAGTTCGGCGTGGGTCTGGCCGAGGCGGCGGCGCGCAAGGGGGCCGTCATCCATGAAGAGGCCCCGGTCGTCGGCATGGGCAGCGCTCCGGGCGGCGACTGGGAACTTCGGACACCGAAGGGAAATCTTCAGGCCAGACAGGTGCTGGTGGCCACCGGCGGGGCCAGCCCCGTTGGTCCCTTCGGCTGGTTCCGCCGGCGCATCGTGTCGGTCGGGTCCTTTGTGATTGCCACAGAACCTTTGTCCGATGCCGTCGTCGCCGATCTGTTCCCCGGCAAGCGCAACTATGTCACCAGCAAGAATATCGGGAACTATTTCCGCCTGTCGCCCGACAACCGCTTGATCTTCGGTGGCCGCGCCCGGTTTGCCGTGTCCGACCCGTTATCAGACGCCAAGAGCGGGCGCATCCTGGACACCACGCTGCGGCAGATGTTCCCGGCGCTGAAGGATGTGCGGGTGGATTATTGCTGGGGCGGCATGGTCGATCTGACCGCCGACCGCCTGCCGCGCGCCGGCGAACATGACGGCATCTTCTACGCCATGGGCTATAGCGGCCATGGCACCCAGATGGCGGTGCATATGGGTGAACGCATGGCCCGTGTCATGGGCGGCGACCGTTCGGCCAATCCCTGGGCCGATCTGTACTGGCCGCCCGTGCCGGGCCATCTGGGCAAGCCCTGGTTCCTGCCGCTGGTCGG
The DNA here is from genome assembly GCA_943369495.1 of Rhizobium sp. Q54. Classification (GTDB taxonomy): domain Bacteria; phylum Pseudomonadota; class Alphaproteobacteria; order Azospirillales; family Azospirillaceae; genus Niveispirillum. The sequence continues at coordinate 4,925 of CALRNG020000141.1, read as the reverse complement.
CCTTTACTATCGTATCCAGGACATCCTGCATTGAGGGGCCCCATGCGCCTTTCCCGACGCCAGATGCTGGGCACGGGCCTTGCCACCGGCATGACGGGGCTGCTGCTGCCCCGTCTGGCCCGTGCCGAACCCAGGCGCGGCGGCCATGTCACAGCCGCCAGCCTGTCCAGTTCCACCGCCGACACGCTGGACCCCGCCAAGGGGGCGCTGTCCACCGATTATTGCCGTCACGCTATGTTCTATAACGGCCTGACGGATTATGACGAGAATGGCCAAGCGCACCTCTGCCTAGCTGAAAGCCTGGACAGCAGAGACCAGATGACCTGGCGCGTGACCTTACGCGACGATGTGACATTCCATGATGGCAGCAGCCTGACCGCCGATGACGTGGTCTTCTCCCTGCTGCGCCTGCAGGACCCGGCATCAGGTTCGAAGGTGAAGCCCATCGCGTCACAGATGGCTTCTGTCCGGGCTGTGTCGCCGCGCGATGTGGAGATCGTGCTGACCAGCCCAAATGTCGATCTGCCCTCCATCCTGGCGCAGTCGCATTTCTACATCATCAAGGCCGGGACCAAAGATTTCAGTAAAGCCAACGGCACCGGCCCCTTCCGCTGCCAGACATTTCAGCCGGGTGTGCGCACCCTGGGTGTGCGCAACGAGGATTATTTCCGCGCGGGCCGCCCCTATCTGGACAGTCTGGAACTGATCGGCATCCCGGACGAGGTGGCGCGGGTCAACGCCCTGCTGTCGGGCGATGTGCATATGATCATCGCGGTCAATCCGCGCTCCACCCGCCGCATCCGGGAAAGCGGTACGCATGATCTGCTGGTGACGCCGTCCGGCCTTTACACCAACTTGATCATGCGTCGGGATGGCAAGCCCACGGGCAGCCCGGATTTTGTGCTGGGCATGAAGCATCTGTTCGACCGTGAACTGGTCAAGCGCGCCCTGTTCCGCGATTTTGCCACCATCGGCAATGACCATCCCATCCCGCCCTTTGATCCGTTCTACCGCGCCGATCTGCCGCAACGGGCCTTGGATCTGGACAAGGCGCGCTACCATTTCGCCCGCGCCGGCTTGCCCTCCACCCCGCTGCCGCTCTATTGCTCGCCGGCAGCCGACGGGTCGGTCGATATGGCGTCGGTGCTGCAGGAATATGGCTCAAAGGTCGGGTTGAAACTGGCGGTGAACCGCATGCCGGCCGATGGCTATTGGTCAACGCATTGGATGAAGCACCCGCTGGGCTTCGGCAATACCAACCCGCGCCCCACCGCCGATCTGGTCTTCAGCCTGTTCTACAAATCCACCGCCGCCTGGAATGAAAGCGGCTGGCAGAATGAGCGGTTCGACCGGCTGCTGCTGGAAGCCCGCGCCCAGGGGGATTTTGCGCTGCGCAAGGACATCTATGGCGAGATGCAGGAAATCGTGGCGGCCGAATGCGGCACGGCCATCCCCGTCTTCATCAACCTGATCGACGGGTTCGACAAGCGGGTCAAGGGCCTGCGTCCCATCCCGTTGGGCGGGTTCATGGGCTACAAGTTTCCAGAACATGTCTGGTGGGAGGGCTGATCGCCATGGCCGGACCCGCGACCCGTGGCCTGCTGGCCACCGCCCTGCCCTTGATCGGCAAACGCATCGCGTCGGGCGCGTTGACCTTGCTGCTGGTCTCGCTTGTCGTGTTTTTCATCGCCCAGCTTCTGCCCGGTGACGCCGCGCAGGAAATGCTGGGCCAGGCAGCCACCGCCGATGCGGTCGCCGCACTGCGGGAAAAGTTCGGTCTGGACCGGCCAGCACCCGAACGTTATGTGCGCTGGCTGGTGGGCATGCTGACCGGTGATCCCGGATATTCGCTGGTGGCGAACATGGCCGTGGCTGATGTCATCGCGGCCCGGTTGCCCAATTCGCTGCTGCTGGCGGCCCTGTCGGCCCTGGTGTCGGTGCCGGTGGCACTGACCATCGGCATCCTGTCGGCCATGCACCGCGACACAAGAGTGGATCGGGGCCTGAATGTGGCGACCCTTTCCATGGTGGCGCTGCCGGAATTCCTGGTGGCGACGGTGGCGGTGCTGATCTTCTCCGTTCAACTGCGTTGGTTGCCGTCCATCGCCCTGATCCCCGCCGATGCCAGCCCGTGGCTGATCTTGCGCTCGCTGGCCATGCCCATCCTGTCCTTGTCGGTGATCGTGATCGCCCAGATGGCCCGCATGACCCGTGCGGCCATCATCCAGCAATTGAACCAGCCTTATGTTGAGATGGCGCTGCTGAAGGGTATCAAGCCGGCACGGGTGGTGCTGACCCATGTGCTGCCCAATGCCATCGGCCCCATCGTCAATGCCATGGTGCTGTCGCTGTCCTATTTGCTAGGCGGGGCCATCATCGTGGAGACGATCTTCAATTATCCGGGTCTGGCCAGCCTGATGGTGAATGCCGTCACCAGCCGCGACATGCCGCTGTTGCAGGCCTGCGCCATGATCTTCTGCACGGCCTATCTGCTGCTGGCGCTGGTGGCCGATACCGCCGCCATCCTGGCCAACCCGAGGCTGCGCAACCAATGATGAACGCGATGCGATCCTGGGTGAAAGCCCTGTCCTTCAGTGGCCGTGTGGGCCTGTCGCTGGTGCTGCTCTGGCTGTGCCTGGCGGTTTTCGGACCGTTGCTGGCGCCCTATGACCCCGGCGCCTTCGTAGCCCATGACGTGTTCGCCGGATTCACCACGGCCCATCCGCTGGGCAGCGATTATCTGGGCCGCGATGTGTTGAGCCGGCTGTTGTCCGGGGCGCGGTACTCTGTCGGGCTGGCCCTGGCCGCCGCCCTAGTGGCCAGCACGACCGGCACGGCGCTGGCCCTGGTCACGGCGGTCAGCCCGCGCTGGGTAGATGAAGGGATCAGCCGCTTTGTCGATACGTTGATCTCCATCCCGTCAAAGATCCTGTCGCTGGTGCTGGTGGCGGTGGTCGGCTCCTCCCTGCCGCTGTTGCTGCTGGTGGCGTCCATCACCTATTTCCCTGGCGCCTTCCGTATCGCCCGCTCCCTGGCCGTCAATCTGGCGCAGATGGATTACGTGCAGGTGGCCCGATGCCGGGGCGAAGGGGCGGTTTATATCGCGCTGCGCGAAATCCTGCCCAACATGATCCACCCGATGCTGGCCGATTTTGGTCTGCGTTTCGTGTTCATCGTGCTGCTGCTGTCGGGCCTGTCCTTCCTGGGTCTGGGTGTGCAGCCGCCGGATGCCGATCTCGGCTCGCTGGTGCGCGAGAATATCTCCGGTCTGGGGGAGGTGGCGCCCGCCATCCTGATGCCGGCCATCGCCATTGCCACCTTGACGGTGGGCGTCAACCTGCTGATCGACTCACTGCCCGGCCGGGGCCGCCGCATGGCGGGGAAGGAATAAGCCATGCAGACACATGTCGAGGTCCGGGGCCTGAATGTCGTGGCCGGCGGCACCAGCATCGTGGCGGACGTGGGCTTCTCCATCCCGCGCGGCGGGGTGCTGGCCCTGATCGGGGAAAGCGGGTCGGGCAAGACCACCATCGCCATGGCCCTGATGGGCTATGCCCGCCTAGGTTGCCGCATCGCGGGCGGGTCGGTGCGGGTGGGCGATACCGATGTCCTGTCGCTGGATGAGGATGGGTTGGCGGCATTGCGCGGGGACCGCGTTTCCTATATCGCGCAATCGGCGGCGGCCTCGTTCAACCCCTCCAGGCGCATCATGGATCAGGTGGTGGAACCCGCCGTGAACCATGGCCGCATGGATCGCGCGGCGGCGGAGGCCAAGGCGGTTGCCCTGTTCCGGTCGCTGGCCCTGCCCAATCCGGAAAGCATCGGTGAGCGGTATCCGCACCAGCTTTCGGGCGGGCAGTTGCAGCGCCTGATGGCGGCCATGGCCCTGATCACGGGGCCGGAACTGGTGATCCTGGATGAGCCCACGACCGCCCTGGACGTCACCACCCAGATTGAGGTGCTGCGCGCCTTCAAGCAGGCGGTGCGCGAGCAAGGCGCCACAGCCGTCTATGTGTCCCACGATCTGGCCGTGGTGGCGCAGATGGCCGATGCCATTGTGGTGCTGAACAAGGGTCGCATCCGGGAAAATGGTAAGGCGGTGCAGGTGCTGCAGCAGCCGGCGGACGAGTATACCCGCACCCTGATGGCCGCGGCGAGGCCGGAGCGGGTAGCGGTAGAGGCGCCGAGAGGTGCCACGGGCCCGCTGCTGGAGATCAAGGATTTGAACGCCGGCTATGGCGCCACGCCCATCCTGCGTGACATCAACCTGACCATCGCGCGTGGTGCCACGCTGGGCGTGATCGGGGAAAGCGGGTCGGGCAAATCGACGCTGGCCCGCGTGATCGCCGGCCTGCTGCCGCCCGCCTCCGGATCGATCAATTTCGACGGCGCCCGCCTGCCGCCGGCCCTGTCCATGCGCAACAAGGAACAGTTCCGGCGCATCCAGCTTGTGTTCCAGAATGCCGATACGGCGTTGAACCCCGCCCATTCGGTGGGGGACATCATCAGGCGGCCCCTGACCTTCTACCATGGGCTGACAGGTGCGGCGGCGGCCAGGCGTGTGGCGGAACTGCTGGACCTGATCAAGCTACCGGCGAGCCTGGCCGACCGCGCCTGCGGCGGCCTGTCGGGCGGGCAGAAGCAGCGCATCAATCTGGCCCGCGCGCTGGCCGCCAAGCCCGACCTGATCATGTGTGATGAGGTGACGTCGGCGCTGGACACGGTGGTGGGGGCCGCCATCCTGGACCTGCTGGCCGAGTTGAAGCGCGAACTGGGCCTAGCCTATCTGTTCATCAGCCATGATATCGCCACCGTCCGCGCCATCGCCGACGATATCATGGTGCTGTATGCGGGCATGCAGGTGGAGACGGGCCGGCGGCAGGGCTATGACGGCGTGGTGCGCCATCCCTATACCGACCTGCTGA
>CALRNG020000140.1:0-8391 GCA_943369495.1 Rhizobium sp. Q54 | reverse complement strand
GGCCGCCTCGATGGTCGCGTTCAGCGCCAGCAGATTGGTCTGGGAGGAGATGTCGCGGATCAGTTTGACCACCTCCCCGATCTGGGCCGTCGTCTCCTGGAGCCGCTCGACCTCACTGCGGGATTCCCGTGCGGCCTCGACAGCGCGCTCCACCACCTGGGCCGACCGGTCGATCTGCAGGGTGATTTCCCGGGCCGTGGCCAGCATTTCTTCCGACGCGGCGGCCAGGGTGCTCGCCCCTTCCGACGAGGTGCCTGCATCGCGGGCAACCAACTCCGCCATTTCCAGCGTTGCTACGGACTGCCGGGACATGGTGTCGGCATCGCCGACCAACCCGACGGAGGAGGCGACGATCCGGCGGAAGACCGCCCCGATGCTGGCCCCGAAGATGCCGACAAGCTGGTTCATCTCCTCTGTCCGGAGCTGGCGTTTGGCCCGGTCCGCCTCCTGTTCCGCTTCCAGGGTCCGTGACCGCTCCATGCCGCTGCGGAAGATCTCCATCGTGTCCGCCATGTCGCGAATCTCATCCCGGAAGAAGGGCTGATCCACCGGCACGGTCAGGTCGCCGCCGGCCATGAGGGTCATGCTGTCGGTCAGGCGCTGAACCGGCTTGACGATGCTGCGGGCGATCATCCAGCCCAGGGCAAGAGCAATACTGAAGGCCATGATGGCGGTGAGCCCGATCACCAGGATGGCGGCGTGTTCATGGGCCAGGGCGCGCTTGACCCGGCCTTCGGTGAAGGCCGCGAAAGCCTCGAACTTTGCCACGATGCGATCATTCAACACCGCCTGCATCGCTTCCAGCTCTTCCGCTCGGCGGGACAGTGCTGCCATTTCCCCGCTGTCAGGGCGCTCAGCCATGCGGGTCGCGTCTTCCAGGATCTTGTGGACGCCCGACTGATAAGTGCCGTAGTCCCGCCGGATCTCCGCGAAGTCTCGGATCAGCCCGGCCAGGAGGGTCCGCTCATCGTCGTCGACGACCTCCGTTTGGGCTTCTTTCAGCTTGGCTTCCAGTTCGCCGACTTCAGCGCCCAGCATCTGGCCAAGAGAGGAGACCTGTGCCACGGACGTTACCAACTTGCTTTTTTCGCCGGGAATATTCGCCATGCGAAGTGTTTTCTCGAAAGCGATGGCCTGCCCAAGCTGGTGTTCGGTGATATGGCGTAGTGTCGCGTTGATGGGCAGGTCACGGGCCGTGATATCCGTCAGATCCCGACCGATCTTGGCCATGTTGGAGACGGAGACGGTACCCAGGATCGCCAACCCCACCAGGCAGACCGCAGCCAGGGTGTAGATTCGGACCGCAATCCGGAGATTGCGAATGATGTCACCCATGGTCGCCTCCCTGTTCACGCGTTCTTGGCTGCCAGGAGATCGCTGACGGCTTTCAGCAGGTCTTCCCGTGAAAATGGCTTCGGCAGAGTGCTGTCGGCCCGCTGGCTGGCGATCAGCAGGGCCTGGGACACGGTGACCCCGGTCGCCCCACCTGAAATAGCAATGATCGGCGTGAAGGGATTGCGAACCTTGGATTCCAGGATCACCGATACTCCATCCACACCCGGCAGGACGATGTCACAGATGATAAGGTCATAGGACTGGGTGTTGATCTTCCGTATCGCCTCCTGCCCGTCGCGGGCCACATCGACGGTATGGTTCGCGACCGTCAGGATCAGGGTCAGGGAATCAACGATGCCCTTCATGTCGTCTACAACCAGGATGTGCGCCATAGCGGCCTCTTAGATGCCGGGGTTGACGGGAAGGCGGATGGTGAACAGGCTGCCTTGGCCAGGCGTGCTGCTGGCGGTGATGGTGCCGCCCGCTTCCCGGATGATGGCGCGGCTGATCATCAGCCCCAGACCGGTTCCTTCCCCGCGGGGTTTGGTCGTGATGAAGCTGTCGAACAGGCGGGACAGGGTGATCGCGTCCATGCCCGTACCGGTGTCGGCCACGTTGATCCGAAGATAGGGGCCGGGCACCAGGGACAGCTCGTCGGCCGGTCCCGCCGCCAGGGCTTCGGCCTCCCAGCGGACGGTGAGGGTGCCATCGCCGACCATGGAGTCCATTGCATTGGCCGCCAGATTGGACAGGACCTGGAACAGGTGCCGGGGCCGGATCTTTACAGTCCGGAGTGCCAGGGCAGGATCAGGATCTGCCCAGTCCAGGTGGATACCGGCCCGCAGCAACCCGGACAGAAAGGACCCGCACTGACCAGCCAGATCGCGGATCCCGATCGGTTCACCCTCCGGTCCCCCCTGACGCACCGTGTTCAGGATATCGTCGGTCACCCCAAGGGCAACCATGACACCCTGGGCCAGCACATCAAGGCAGCGCCCGCGATCCGCCTCCGCCAGTTCACGCCAGTTGGTCAGAGTTTCGGCCATCAGCCGCACCGGCTGAAGGGCGTTCTTGATCTCATGGCTGATGCGCGACACAGACCGACCCAAGGCGACCAGGTGTTCCACCTGCTGCTCATGGATCAGTTTCTGGCGCAGGCGGCTGACATCGGACTGGATGCCGATGAAAGCGACGGTTCGACCGGCCCCGTCATGCACGGGGGAGATGTACAGGTGGTTAAGGAAGGGAGACCCATCCTTGCGGTGATTGACCAGGTCAATCTCCAGCCCCTCCCCCCGGCGCAGGGCGGCGCTGATCCGCCGGCTAGCCTCTGGGTCGGTCTGCGGCCCGGTCAGGAAGCGACAGTTCCGGCCGATCACCTCATCCCGCGAATAGCCGGTCAAATCCAGGAACGCCTGGTTCACATAGGTTAGCGGCATGTCGTCGCCGGCTAACGCGATCGTGTGCGCCAAGTTGCTGGCTTCAAGCGATGCGGTCAACAACCCCACCGTCGGCAGCGGCGGCACCGTGGACAGTGCAGTCGGGGCCGGAGGTGACGCCGGAACAGGGGAGTCGCTGGACATAAGCCGTCTCAAAAAATAGCCGCCGCCGGAAAGAATTTGGCGACCGAACCACCTTCTATGCTCTTTCAAAATGTCGATAGATATCCATCGGGGTACATTGCAATCAATTTTCAGCCGTGTCCGGGCAGGCTATCATCCATCGTTGATCGATTTTCTGAAATGGTGAAGAGTTGTAAAGAGCAGCTAGGCAGATGATTAGGGCTCATTTTCGACCATCTCCGAGAATGCGGCGCATATTTACTCGTATTAAGATGTCATCATGCAAATATGTGCATGAAGTTATTTTAAACAGAACGTCAGCCGAGCAATGGCGGATCGGATAAACCGGCCAGTGCGGAAAAGGAGCCTTTCTCTGCCGTTTCTATAACTGTCCGGAGTTTTGAATGTGCAATTGCGTTCTGGACAAGCTTTCTAAATGATGACTTTCCGGACGCGCTGTTCATCGCAATGTCTTCGGACCGAACGGCCATCTTAGCGGGTCAGGACTAACGCGACGCGCAAACGGGAAAATCGCCCGCTTTGCCCGTTGACCATCGGCGCCCAGGCTGTGCCACTAATACCAGCGGCTTGAAATGCCGACGGGTCGGCATTTCAAGCTTCGGCGGCATGGGCCGCCGCCACGCCAGTCGGCGCGGATACTAACGGTCAAGAATTTTGACCGTTAGTATAAGTCCCATTTCCGATGAGCTGTACTCATCAGGAAAGTGTTTGGCGACGACGACCGCAACGCCGCTCGGGCGGTGTAGCCGAGCTGCCGGGGGCGGCACTGCCGATCGAGTCCTGGTGATCGGTTACGATCACCAGGACTGGTTTTAAGCCTCCAGCAGTTTCCACACGCCATCCACCCCGGCCACGGGTTTGCCGCCCACCGACAGCAGGCCGCGGGCATAGATGATGCTGCGGCCGGAGCGCAGGATGTCGCCGGTGGCTTCGATGAAGTCGCCCACGCGGCAGGCGCCGATGAACTGGATATTCATCTGGATGGTGGCGCAGGGTCGGCGGTCGACGCTGTCCCAGACGATCAGGCCGATGGCGTGGTCGGCCAGGGTGGCAATCAGGCCGCCATGGATGGTGCCGCGTTCATTGCGGTGCTTGCCCTCGCAGAGCAGGCCATAGGTGCGGGCCATCCCCTCGCCCCGCCACCAGAAGGGACCGACCAGGCCGGCATAGTCGGCCCATTCCTCCATCTGCCAGCCCTGGGCCAGCAGTTCCGCCCGCGTCACCATTCCCGCCCCCTGGGGCACGGAATGCCCCGGTCCCATGTTTTCCGATCTGGATTTGAGTATACACAAATATCATCATGCGTATAATAATTCCAAACCAAACAGATAAGCAGAGCAGGGAGGGTGTGATGGCGGGGTTGGTTGGGGTGGAGCGGGAAGGGGATGTCGCCGTCCTGCGGCTGATGCTGCCGGCCAAGCGCAATGCCCTGGTGCCGGAGCTGGTGGCCGATCTGTCGGCAGCATTGGATGCGCTGTCGGCGGACCGGTCGGTGAGGGCCCTGGTGCTGACGGGGGATGGCGGGGCCTTTTGTGCCGGCGGCGATCTTGGCGCCATGGACGGGGCCGACCCGTTGGGCGTCACCGCCATGATGCGGGCCTGTCAGGGCATTGTGCGGCGGCTGGTCGCCCTGCCTTTGCCGGTGGTGGCGGCGGTGGAAGGGGCGGCCTTCGGGGCCGGTTTCTCCATCGCGCTGGCCTGTGATCTGGTGGTGGTGGGGCCGGGCAGCCGGCTTTGTGCGGCCTTTGGCAAGGTCGGGCTGATGCCCGATCTGGGCCTGCTCTGGTCCCTGCCGCAGCGTGTATCCATGGGCCGGGTGCGGGAAATCCTGATGCTCTGCCCCACGATCAGCGGGGCCGATGCCGTGGCAGAGCGGATTGCCGATGTCCTGGCCCCCGAAGGCGAAGTGCTGTCCACCGCGCTCTCCCGCGCCGCCACATTGGCAGCGGCCGCCCCCGGCGCCGTCGCCGCCGTTAAATCGGCGCTGGCCGCCTGGCCGCTTGGGCTGGACGATGTTTTGCGGGCGGAGGCGGCGGGTCAGGCCATGCTGATCGCCACAAAAGACCACGCCGCCGCACGCGCCGCCTTCTTCGCGCGCCAGCCGGTACGGTTCGACGGACGATAGGCGGCGGATTTCAGACCAGGGGGCGCGCGAAGGGCTCCCCCTTGACAGCTCTCACCTTTAAACATAAAGACATCTTTATATGTGGATGTCTTTCTATAAAGGTGCGAAATGGAGATGGGACCGATCCTTGGTTTCCTGCTGGCGGCGGTGGCGCTGCTGGGGTCGCCGGGGCCGGCGATTGCCGCCCTGGTGGTGGTGGGCCGGCAATGCAGTGCGGGTCAGGCACTGCGCTATTTCCTGGCTTTGCAGGCCGGGCTGGCGCTGGCGGCAGGGTTGAGTGCGGTGGGGCTGGTGGCGCTTTTGCAGGCCTTTCCGGCCTTGCGCGTGATCATGCTGGTGGCCTCCACCGCCTATCTGATCGCGCTGGCCTGGAGCATCGCCAGTGCCCCGCCATCGGGCGGTGTGGGTGGCAAGGGGCGGGAGGCGGCGGCCTGGCGGCCCTGGGGTGCCTTCGTCCTGGGGGTGACGAACCCCAAGGCCTATCTGGCCTTCGCCTCGCTGTTCGGGTCCTTTACCCTCGCCAGTCCGGCGCAGGGGCTGGGTGATGGCAGCCTGAAATGGCTGCTGGTCGTTATGGTGATTATCGTGGTGGATATCGCCTGGCTGCTGGCCGGTCGTGCCCTAGGGCGGATCGAGATGGCGCCCCGCGCCGAACGGGCGATGAATATCGCCATGGGCCTGGCCATCCTGGGGGCGTGCGCGGCGGCGTTGGTTTAGGTGCCGAACAGCCGGTCCCGGATGGCATCCGCCGTGCCGTGCAGCCGGGGCAGCAGGTCGGCCACCCGCTCCATCGGCAGGGTGGCCACGCCAGCACTGACCGACAGGGACGCGATGACGGTGCCGGTGCGGTCGCGCACCGGCACGGCGGCGCAGCGCAGGCCCGTCAATATCTCCTCATCATCGAGGGCCCAGCCCTGGGCGCGGATGCGGGTCAGCTCCTCATCCAGTTGGGCCGGGTCGGTGATGGTGCGCGGGGTCAGGGCCACGAAGGGGCCGCCCCCCAGATACCGCGCCCGGTCAGGCGCCGGCAGATGCGCCAGCAGCACCTTGCCGATGCCGGAGCAATAGGCCTCCAGCTGCATCCCCTCGGCCGAGAAAATCTTCTCCCGCCCGAAGCCGCGCTTCAGCAGGTAGGTGACCATGTCGCCATCGAAACTACCCAGATGCACGCAGGCCCGGCAGTCACGGGCCAGATCCTGGACCAGCGGTCGGGCGACATCCACCAGCATATCCTCCAGCCGCAGCCCCGCCGACAGCGACAGCAGGGCAGGCCCCAGCCGGTAACGCCCCCGGCCCAGCCGGATCAGATAGCCATGCCGCGTCAGATCCTGGGCCAGCCGGTGGATGGTGGAAAGCGGCAAGGACAGCTCGCCGGCCACCTGCGCCAGCGAACAGGTCCCCGCCCGCGCCACCAGCGGCAGCAGCGACAGCGCCTTGTCCAGCAATCCGGGGACAGGTTGGTCGGTCATGAGCGAAGGGCCGGCAAGGGTTGGGAAGGGGCAACACCCCACCCATACCCAAGCCGGCCCCCCGGCTCAACGTCCCTTTTAGGGCGCGAAGACCAGCAGAGCGTTGCCCGGCATCTTGAAATAGAGGCCATAGCCGGAATTCAGGACGACATGCCCGTCGCCGATGGCGGGGCCGGGGCCGCTCATCGATCCGCCGCGCGCCTCCACCCCGTTTACGGCCTTCATTGGCTGTGTCGTGTCGAACCGCCAGACGATCTTACCCGTGGCCCCGTCATAGGCGCGGACCCAGCCATCGGAATGGCCGGCAAAGACCACGCCAGGCATGGCGGTGATGGCCGCTGTAATGCCGGGATCGCAGAATTCCCGCCCGCCACAGACATCCTCTGCCGGGTGGCTCCAGAGCAGCTTGCCGCTGGCCGCGTCGATGGCATACAGGCCGGGACGCGGCGGGTCGGTCGGTTTGCCGCCGTCCCGCGCGTTGGCCATGTCATAGATGGGGACGTACAGCCGCGCCCCCTCCGCCGCCATGCCGAAATGCACGCCCCCCTGCACGCCGCCGCGCCCGACACGCGTGCTCCAGCGCAGGGCGCCGGTATCAGGGTCCACGCCATGGACCACGCCGCTTTTCTGCCCGCCCAACAGCACCTGCTCACCGCCGGGCAAGGCCGCCAGGATGGGGGAGGCGGCATAGTCCAGATCCGGCCCCCGCTCCTTGGGACAGGAGGGATGGTCGCCCATCATGCAGGCCACGTTCCAGGCATCGTTCGCCACCGTCTGGCGCAGCCAGCGGCGCTGCCCGGTCGTCAGGTCGAAGGCCATCAGGGCGTCGCTATTGCCATCCGCCGGGCTGGCATAATTCTCGCCCGACCCGACATAGAGCAGGCCACGCGCCGTATCCACGGCGGGGCTGTTCCAGACAGGTGCGCCCGACGGGCCGATGATGGGCGTGCCGACACTGGTCTTGCCCTGTTCCGTCGGCTCTTCCGGGATCGTATGGCTTTTCCAGACGGGCTGTCCGGTCGCGGCATCCAGCGCTACCACGGCACCCCGGAAGGTACAGCAGGGATAGGCGGGGTCCGCCGGCGCCGTCACCTCCAGCGAGGAGACGGGGACATAGAGCCGGCCCGCATGCAGGGCTGGGCTGCCGGTGATAGTGGCGCTGGAATGGTCATCGACCTTGGTGACCCAAACCTCCGCCCCGGTGCGCATATCCACCGCATAGGCGCGCGCCAGCACATCGCCGAAATAGAGCAGGGGCCGCGCCGGAGCCTTCCCCTTGGTCCAACTGTCCAGGATAATGGCCGTCCGCACCTCGGCCTTGGCCTGATAGGTCCAGCGCACGCAGCCGGTGTCCAGATCAAAGGCATAGACGGTGCCATCCTTGCTGCCCACGAACACGGAACCCAGGCCGATGGCCGGCTGTGAGCGCGCGCGCATGGCGTTGGGGAAGGCGAAGGCCCATTTCAGGCGCAGTTTCGGCACATCCGCCGCCGTCAGCCCCGCCGTCGCGGCGGGCACAAAGCGGCTGGTATCATGGCCCCAGCCGACAGGGGCCGGCGGGCGGTCCATATCGAAACGGGCGGCAGCCCCCTCACAGCGCGGTGGCACCGGGTCGGCGGCGGCGCTGTCCAGTTTCTGGCGCGATAGGTATTCGGCGATCTGCTGCCGCTGTTCGCGCGACAGATGGGCGGCCTGGGCCTGCATCATGCCGTCATTCATGGCGCTGAACAGCATGGACGGGTTCATCATCTCCAGCCAGGTGCGGTGCGGTGCCTTATAGACCCCGCCTTGATGACAGCTGGCGCAATTCTCCTGATACAGTGCGGCACCGGGCAGCTTCTCCGGATCGGCAAAGGCGTCGCGCCCGGCCTGGAACTGA
>CALRNG020000139.1:0-8428 GCA_943369495.1 Rhizobium sp. Q54 | reverse complement strand
GATCGCGGTTCCAGGGATTTACAGCGGAGGGGGAGCGGCTGCTGGAATGGTCGCGCCGGCTGGTCGGCGACTGGCGGTCCATGCGCCAGGATATAGAGGCGCTGCGCAAGACCGTCTGCGGTCATTTCCGGCTGGCCGCCGTGCCCACCGCGCTGGCCATGGTGCCGAAGCTGACCATCGCGGTGATCGACAAGCATCCCGGCGTGGATTTCCTGATCCTCGCATCCAATTCCCAGCAGATCATCGAACAGGTCGAAAACCTGGCCATAGATGCCGGCCTGACCTATCTGGACAATGAACCGGTCGGCAATTTCATTCAGATACCGCTTTATAGGGAGCGGTATCACCTGATCACCGGTCCGGCCAGTGATTTTTCCGGTCGCGATGAGGTGCATTGGTCGGAACTACAGGATGTGCCCTTGTGCCTGCTGTCCCCCGACATGCAGAACCGCCGCATCATCGACCGCGCCCTGCATCAGGTGGGGGTGACGGCGGAAGTGGCGGTAGAAAGCAATTCCATGACGGCGCTGGCCGCCCATGTCCGCACGGGCCGCTGGACCAGCATCATGCCAACAGTGCTGATGGAAGCTTTGGGCCTGCCGGCGGAACTGGAGGCCATCCCGCTGGTCGACCCCGTGATCGAACATACGATCGGGCTGGTGATGATGAACCGCGGCCCGCAATCCCCCATGGCCGCCGCCATGATCGCAGCGGCCCGGAAATTGTCGCAGATGCAGGGGCTGTGAGGGTTACCCCACAATCTCCTTAAGCGCCGCCAGCAGCTTGTCCGTCTCGGCATCAGTCCCGATGCTGATGCGCAGGAAGTCGCTGATCCGGGGCTTGTTGAAATGCCGGACCAGGATGGCCTTGGCCCGCAGCGCCGCCGCCAGGTCCCCGCCCTTGTGCCCCGGAAGGCGGGCAAAGACGAAATTGGCGGCCGACGGCAACACCTCAAAGCCCAGCGTGCGCAACGCACCCGTCAACCGTTCGCGCGTGGCGATGATCATGTCGCGATGATGTTCAAACCATTGCTGGTCCTGCCACGCTGCAAGCGCACCGGCCTGGGCCAGCCGGTCCAGCGGGTAGGAATTGAAACTGTCCTTCACCCGCTCCAGCGCATCGATCAGATGCCGCTGCCCCACGGCAAAGCCAACGCGCAACCCCGCCAGCCCCCGCGACTTGGACAGCGTATGGACCACCAGCAGGTTGGGGTATTTCTTGACCAGCGGGATGGCCGTCGCAGCCCCGAAATCCACATAGGCCTCGTCAATCACCACCACCTGATCGGGGTGTTCGGCGACCAAAGCCTCGATCCAGTCCAGTGGCTTGGCAATGCCCGTCGGCGCGTTGGGGTTGGCCAGGATGATGGCGCCGCAGGGCTGCCGGTAATCCTCCAGCCGGATGTCGAACCCATCATCCAGCGGAACCAGCACCGACTTGATGCCGTACAGCCGGCAGTAGGTGGGATAGAAGCTGTAGGTGATGTCCGGAAACAGCAGTGGCGCTTCATGGTTCAGCAGGCCCTGGAACACATGGGCCAGGACCTCGTCCGAACCGTTGCCGACGAACACTTCCCCCGCATCCAGCCCAAAGGTCTGTGCCACTGCCTTGCGCAGATGGATGCCGGTGGGTTCGGGGTACAGGCGCAGCGCCTCGCCATTGGCCGCCGCAATGGCGGCGATGGCATGGGGCGACGGGCCATAGGGGCTTTCGTTGGTGTTCAGCTTGACCAGCCCGGAAATCTGGGGCTGTTCCCCCGCCACATAGGGGCTGAGGGTGTGGACGATGGGACTCCAGAAACGGCTCATTCCAGTAACCTGGTTCTCATTTCGGATAAGGTTTACAAGAGGAAGGATATGGACTTCCAACGCCCGCCGGCCATGGCGAAATGCCAGCCCTACCATGCATTCTGTCCGGGCTTGATCAGGATGTGCAATCGCTCAACAAAACAATCCCATTGATCATGGAGGTGAATGGGGAAACCCTGGCGTGATATCCGCGCTCTGGAGTTCCCAATGACCCCGCCCCTGCCTTGGGACGCGCGCCACGCCGCCGAGATCATTGATCGGCATCGGCATCTGGAGGGCCCGACCCTTCCGATCCTGCACGCGCTGCAGGCGGCGTTCGGCTTTATTCCCGACGATGCCGTGCCGATGCTGGCCGACGCGCTGAACCTGTCGCGCGCCGAAATCCATGGTGTCGTCACTTTCTACCATGATTTCCGGCACGAACCGGCGGGCCGCCATGTGATCAAGCTCTGCCGGGCAGAGGCGTGCCAGTCACTGGGCGCGGAGACGACCGCAACCGCCCTGCTGGAACGGCTGGGCATCGGCTGGGGCGAGACGACGGCGGATGGAACGGTGACGGTGGAAGCCGTCTATTGCCTGGGCCTGTGCGCCTGTGCCCCCGCCGCCCTGATCGATGGTGACCCGGTGGGCCGGCTGGACGGGGCCAAACTGGCGGCAGCGGTGGAAGAGGTGCGCTGGTCATGACCCGGATTTTCATTCCCCAGGATGTGGCGGCCCTGGCCGTGGGTGCCGAAAAGGTGGCGAAGGCCATCGCCGCGCAGGCCGGCGACACCGTCACCATCGTGCGCACCGGTTCACGCGGCCTGTTCTGGCTAGAACCGCTGGTGGAGGTGGAAACGCCCGCCGGCCGCATCGCCTATGGTCCCGTCACGCCTGCCGATGTGCCAGGCCTGTTCGCAGCCGGGTTCCTGACGGGGGCGGCGCATCCGCTATGTTTAGGCCCGACGGACCAAATCCCCTGGCTGGCCCGCCAGAACCGCCTGACCTTCGCCCGCTGCGGCATCATTGATCCGCTGTCGGTGGAGGATTACCGGGCGCATGGCGGGTTCAAGGGCCTTGCCCGCGCCCTGGACCTGGGGCCATCCAACACGGTGGAAGAGGTCGTGAAGTCCGGCCTGCGCGGACGCGGCGGGGCCGGTTTCCCCACCGGCATCAAATGGCGCACGGTCGCCGCCGCCCCCGCCGACCGCCGCTACATCGTCTGCAACGCAGACGAGGGCGACAGCGGCACCTTTGCCGACCGCATGATGTTGGAGGGCGATCCCCTGGCCCTGATCGAGGGCATGGTAATTGCCGGCTATGGCGTGGGTGCTGCCAAGGGCTATGTCTATTCCCGGTCGGAATATCCCCATGCCAACCACGTCTTCGCCCGCGCCCTGTATGTGGCGCGCAAGGCTGGGCTGCTGGGTCCCTCCATCCTGGGCACGGGTTTCGGCTTCGACATCGAACTGCGCGTAGGCGCCGGCGCCTATGTCTGTGGAGAGGAAACGGCCCTGCTGGAAAGCCTGGAGGGCAAGCGTGGTGTGGTGCGCGCTAAACCGCCTTTGCCCGCCATCAAGGGCCTGTTCGGTCGCCCCACGGTCGTGAACAATGTTCTGTCGCTGGCGACCGTGCCCACGATCCTGGCCAATGGCGCGCAAGCCTACGCGGATTACGGCATGGGCCGATCACGCGGCACCATGCCCATCCAGATCGCCGGCAATGTGAAGTTCGGCGGCCTGTTCGAGGATGCGTTCGGCATCACGCTGGGCGAGATCGTGAACGAGGTTGGCGGTGGCACCCTGACAGGCCGGCCCGTGAAAGCGGTGCAGTGCGGCGGCCCGCTGGGCGCCTATTTCCCGCCCTCCCTGTTCGACACGCAATATGATTATGAGGCGTTCACGGCACGCGGCGGCCTGATCGGCCATGGCGGCATCGTGGTGTTTGATGACAGCGTCGATCTGGCGGCCCAGGCCCGCTTCGCCATGGAATTCTGCGCCATTGAGTCCTGCGGCAAATGCACCCCCTGCCGCATCGGCTCCACCCGTGGCACGGAGGTCATTGACCGTATCCGCGCCGGGATCGAGGTGGAAGCCAACATCGCCTTGGTCGAAGACCTCTGCCAGACCATGAAATTCGGCTCGCTCTGCGCGCTCGGCGGCTTCACCCCCTACCCGGTGTTGAGCGCCCTTCAGCATTTCCCAGAGGATTTCCGGCGCGGGTCCTTGCCCGTGGCGGCGGAATAGGGGCCGGGGATGGTTGGAGATTGTGCCATTTTGGCCTATGTTGATCTTCTCGCCACCGCGCGAAAGGAAACACCATGCCCCAACTTGACCGAATTACCCAGGACCCCGGCATCATGGGTGGCAAACCCTGTATCCGCGGCCTCCGCGTCACGGTCGGCATGCTGGTCGCGCAGGTGGGTGCCGGACGCGCCATCGACGATCTTCTGGGCGACTACCCGTACCTGGAGCGTGAGGACATTCTCCAGGCCCTTCGCTACGCGGCCTCGCCCACCTGCTTACAGTAACGCAGAAACCAATAATCTTCGTCATCCCGGCGCAAGCCGGGACCCAGGGGCCACAGGCACGAACCTGTGCGCCAACCCCATCGACGCAGCCGATATGTCGGGCGCTTGGCCCCTGGGTCCCGGCTTTCGCCGGGATGACGAAAATTGCAGGCACATGCTGCCCCCCACGACCACCCCCCTGCATCAGGAGCGGGCACGATGACCCTCATCCATGAGACCGATTTCGGCACGCCCGCCTCGCGCGCTGACAAGCTGGTGACGCTCACCATCGACGGGCAGCCGATCACCGTGCCGGAGGGCACCTCCATCATGCGGGCAGCGATGGAGATGGGGACGAAAATCCCCAAGCTCTGCGCCACCGACATGGTCGATGCTTTCGGGTCCTGCCGCCTGTGCCTGGTGGAAATCGACGGGCGGCCGGGCACGCCCGCCTCCTGCACCACGCCGGTATCCCCCGGCCTGTCGGTCAGGACCCAGACCCCGCGCCTGAAGCAGCTGCGCCGGGGAGTGATGGAACTGTACATCTCCGACCACCCGCTGGACTGCCTGACCTGTGCGGCCAATGGTGACTGCGAATTGCAGGATATGGCCGGCGCCGTGGGCCTGCGCGAGGTGCGCTATGGCATGGACGGGGCCAATCATTTCAAGCCCAACAGCCTGCTGGCCCTGCCGAAGGATGAGAGCAACCCCTATTTCACCTATGACCCCGCCAAATGCATCGTCTGCTCCCGCTGCGTGCGGGCATGTGAGGAGGTGCAGGGCACCTTCGCCCTGACCATTGAGGGGCGGGGTTTTGACAGCCGGGTATCGCCCGGCCAGCATGACGCCTTTCTGGACAGCGACTGCGTGTCCTGCGGCGCCTGTGTCCAGGCCTGCCCCACCGCCACGCTGCAGGAAAAATCGGTTATCGAGATCGGGCAGCCTGAACATTCCGTCGTCACCACCTGCGCCTATTGCGGTGTGGGCTGCGCCTTCAAGGCGGAAATGCGGGGGGACGAGCTGGTTCGCATGGTCCCCTACAAGGACGGCAAGGCCAACCGGGGCCATTCCTGTGTGAAGGGGCGTTTCGCCTGGGGCTATGCCACCCACAAGGAACGCATCCTGTCGCCCATGATCCGCGATAGCATCGACCAGCCCTGGCGTGAGGTCGGCTGGGAAGAGGCCATCGGGTTTACAGCCAGCCGGCTGAAAGCCATCCAGGCCAGATATGGCAAGGACTCTATCGGTGGCATCACCTCGTCTCGCTGCACCAACGAAGAAACCTTCCTGGTGCAGAAGCTGATCCGCGCCGGCTTCGGCACCAACAATGTCGATACCTGCGCGCGCGTCTGCCACTCGCCCACCGGCTACGGCCTGAAGACGACCTTCGGCACGTCGGCCGGCACCCAGGATTTCGACAGTGTCGAGCATACTGACGTGGTCATCGTCATCGGCGCCAACCCGACCGACGGGCACCCGGTCTTTGCCTCGCGCCTGAAAAAGCGGTTGCGTCAGGGGGCGAAGCTGATCGTCATCGATCCGCGCCGCATTGATCTGGTGAAGTCGGCCCATATCAAGGCGGAGGTGCATCTGCCCCTGCGGCCCGGCACCAATGTCGCCATCGTCACGTCGCTGGCCCATGTCATCGTCACCGAAGGGTTGGTGGATGAGGAGTTCGTGCGCGAGCGCTGCGACTGGACGGAGTTCCAGGAATGGGCCGCCTTCGTCGCCGAACCGCGCAATAGCCCGGAGATTGTGGGGGCAATGGCGGGCGTGGAGCCGGATGCCATCCGCCACGCCGCCCGCCTGTTCGCCACCGGCGGCAATGGCGCCATCTATTACGGCCTGGGTGTGACCGAACATTCCCAGGGGACCACCACCGTCATGGCGATTGCCAATCTGGCCATGGCCACGGGCAATATCGGCCGGCCGGGCGTGGGCGTGAACCCGTTACGTGGGCAGAACAATGTCCAGGGTGCCTGCGACATGGGCTCCTTCCCGCATGAATTCACCGGCTATCGCCACGTCTCCGACGATGCCACAAGGCAGATGTTTGAGGAACTGTGGGGCGTGCCCCTGTCGGCGGAACCGGGCCTGCGCATCCCCAACATGCTGGACGCTGCCGTGGATGGCAGCTTCAAGGGCCTGTATGTGCAGGGGGAGGATATCCTTCAGTCCGATCCCAACACCCACCATGTCGCCGCCGGTCTGGCCGCCATGGAGTGTGTGATCGTCCAGGACCTGTTCCTGAACGAGACAGCAAACTACGCCCATGTCTTCCTGCCCGGCTGCACCTTCCTGGAAAAGGACGGCACCTTCACCAATGCCGAGCGCCGTATTCAGCGCGTCCGCCGGGTGATGGCGCCCAAGAATGGCTATGCCGACTGGGAGGTGACCCTGCTGCTGGCCAAGGCCATGGGCTTCGCCATGGATTACGCCCATCCCAGCCAGATCATGGACGAAATTGCCAAGGTCACCCCCAGCTTCAAGGGCGTGTCCTATCAGCGGCTGGAGGAAATGGGCTCCATCCAGTGGCCTTGCAACGACAAGGCCCCGACCGGCACGCCCGTGATGCATATCGACGGCTTCGTGCGCGGCAAGGGGAAGTTTGTCATCACCGAGTATATCCCGACAGAGGAACGCACCGGTGCCCGCTTCCCGCTGCTGCTGACCACGGGCCGTATCCTGTCGCAGTATAATGTCGGGGCGCAGACGCGCCGCACCGCCAATGTGGTCTGGCATGAAGAGGACCGGCTGGAAATCCACCCGCATGATGCGGAGAATCGGGGCATCAATGACGGCGACTGGGTGAAGCTGCAAAGCCGGTCGGGAGAGACCGCTTTGCGTGCCCTGATCACCGACCGGGTGGCCCCCGGTGTGGTCTACACCACCTTCCACCACCCGGACACACAGGCCAATGTCATCACCACCGACTATTCCGACTGGGCCACCAACTGCCCGGAATACAAGGTGACCGCCGTCCAGGTCTCTCCTTCCAACGGCCCCACCCAGTGGCAGCAGGAATACGAGGCCCAGGCCAGACAATCCCGCCGGATCGCGGGCGACGCGGTCGAGGCCGCCGAATGAACCAGCCCGCGAAACCCCTGCAACGGCTGGCCTGGCATGACGGCGCGATGCGGGACGGCACCCGCATGGTGGCCGACGAAGTGCCCGTCGCCATCGTGCATGACGGCGCCACTTACGCCGTGATGATGGCCAGCCCCGCCGATCTGGCGGATTTCGCCATCGGGTTCAGCCTGACCGAGGGCATTATCGAAACGCCGGAGGAGGTTGACGATCTGGACCAGGTCGAAACCGAGCAGGGCTGGGTGGTCCGCCTCTGGCTATCTAAGCGCCAGCGCGCCGCGCTGACCAGCCGCCGTCGCCGCCTGACCGGCCCCGCCGGCTGCGGCCTTTGCGGGGTGGAAAGCCTGGCGGAGGCGGTGAAATCCGCCAAACCCGTCGGCCTCGGCCACGCCCTGACACCCCTGGCCTTGGCTCGGGGTTTCGACGCGCTGGCCGCACAGCAACCGCTGGGCCGCCTGACCCGCGCCGCCCACGCCGCCGCCTTCCTGGCCCCCGATGGCAGTGTGATGGTGCGCGAAGATGTGGGCCGCCACAATGCGCTGGATAAGCTGGTGGGCGCCCTGGCCAGCGCCGGCATCGACACCAGCCGGGGCGCCATCCTGATGACCAGCCGCGTGTCGGTGGAACTGGTGCAGAAGGCGGCGATGGCGGGGGTCCCTATCCTGGCCGCCATCTCCGCCCCCTCCACACTCGCCGTGAAACTGGCGGACGATGCCGGCATGACCCTGGTGGCCGTGGCCCGCGCCGATGGGTTTGAGATTTTCACCCACCCGCACCGTATCCAACCCGGACAGGAGCAGACCCGTGTCGCCTGACAAGCTGGTCATGATGGCCAACCAGATCGGCGCTTTCTTCGCCAGCCAGGGGCCGGGCGGGGTCAAGGGTGTGGCCGACCATATCAAAAGCTTCTGGGACCCGCGCATGCGGGCGGGGATTCTCGACCATCGCGATAAAGGGGGTGAGGGCTTGACCCCCATCGTCATTCAAGCCCTGGCCATGCTGCGGCCCAAACCATAGGTGCTGCACGTGACCCGTTCGACCAAAG
>CALRNG020000138.1:0-8440 GCA_943369495.1 Rhizobium sp. Q54 | reverse complement strand
AACGACGGGTCCCCACCGGGATCAGTCCTCTGTCTGTGGTGAAGAGGTGTGAAGGCCGCCGGGGCAACCCGGCGGCCTTTTGCTTATGATGGGGTAGGCTGCTATGTTTCCTACAATCTTATGCAGGAGACAGGGTGTGAGCCGCGCCGCCGCCTGGAAGCGTCAATCGGACCATGATTTCCAGCATGCCCAGACCTCTCTGGCGCGTGGCGAATGGGACTGGGCCTGCTATGCCGCCATGCAGGCGGCGGAGAAGGCGTTGAAGGCGGGTTTGCTGGCGGTGGGCAGTGCCGAAATCTGGGGGCACAACCTGTCGGCCCTGCTGCTGCGTCTGGCCGAAATCGCCGGCGCGGAAGTGCCCGCCCCTCTGCTGAATGGCGCCAAGCTGCTGTCGCAATATAATGTCCTGGCGCGCTATCCCATGGGCGACATGGATGCGGCCCCTGTTGATCTGCTGCTGGAAGATCAGGCTGTTGCCGCCATTGCGGCGGCAATGGCCTTGAGAGAGTGGGTGCGGGGAGAGATTGATGACGCCTGACCTGCCCCTCCCGGCGGCATCATCCCGTCTTGCCGCCATCCGCGCCCGGCGGCGTCAGGCTGTGATTGACGGCTTGCGCACGGCCTTGCGTGATCATCCGCCAGGGCCGGGGGTGCTGGCCGTCCTGCTGTTCGGTTCCTGGGCGCGCGGCGATTTCGATGGGCTGTCGGATATCGACCTGCTGGTCCTGACCGAGGGTCCCGCGCCGCTGCTGGACAGCGCCCACCTGCCCGACGCCGCCCGCCTGGACATCGCCCAGGTCCCCGCGCACGATCACATCACCCACGCCGCCGCCGGCCACCCGTTCCACGCCAAGGTGGCGGCGGAATCGGTGGTGCTTTGGCGGCGGTTGTAGCGGGCGCCCCGCCGGTCTTGCACCGGGTTCGCCCCACCCGCTATCCTGGCGTTCTGTACAACGCCGGAGCGTGAAACCCGTGACGATGACCCCCGAAGAATTCATCGCCAAATGGCGCGGCAACACGGCGAATGAGAAGAAGTTCTATCAAAGCCATTTCAATGATCTCTGCCGCCTGCTGGGCGTGCCGGACCCGATCAGCGCCGACAAGGCGGGTGTGGATTATTGCTTTGAAAAGAACGCGCTGAAGCTGGAGGGGGCGTCCGGCTATGCCGACGTGTGGAAGCGCAATCACTTCGTCTGGGAATATAAGGGGTCGAAGAAGAACCTGACGGCGGCCCATGCCCAGGTAAAGCAATATGCCGACGCCCTGGGCAATCCGCCGCTGTTGATCGTGTCGGACAGTCAGGAAATCCGCATCCACACCAATTTCACCAACGAGGTGGCGGTCACCCATACCATCAAGCTGGGTGACCTGATGGGGGTGGAGGCGCGGCGGATGCTGCGGGCCTGCTGGATGGACCCGGAGGCGCTGCGGCCCAAGGAAACCCGCGCCACCGTGACGGCCAAGGCGGCGGTCAGCGTCGGCAATATCGCGGGTGAATTGCGCCGCCGGCTGGGGGATGAGCATTCGCGCCGCATCGCCCATTTCCTGAACCGCATTGTCTTCTGCCTGTTCGCACAGAATATCCGCCTGCTGCCCGATCTGATCTTTTCCGACCTGTTGGAAGACAGTGTCGGCGACCATGCCGGCTTTGTGCCGCGCCTGAAGAACCTGTTCCGGGCCATGAAGGACCCCCAGGGCTATTTCGGCAACCATGCCATCCCCTGGTTCAATGGCGGCCTGTTTGACGATGATGATGTCATTGATCTGGGGCCGTTGCAGGTGCGGGACCTGCTGGACGCGGCCAAGCTGGATTGGGGCAGCATCGAACCCAGCATCTTCGGCACCCTGTTCGAACGCGGTCTGGACCCGGAAAAGCGCAAGGCCATGGCGGGCCTGTTCGACGTGTCGGCCAGCGGCGATACAGCACCGACCAAGGGGGCCAGGGCCGCCAAGGCCAAGGGCCTGACCAAGGCCGACAAGGGGGTGGGCATCCATTACACCGATCCCGAAAAGATCATGAAGATCGTGGAGCCGGTGGTCCTGCGCCCCCTGCGCGCCGAATGGGAACAGGTGAAGGAAAAGGTGGCGGCCCTGCGCGCCAAGCGTGACGCGGCCAAGGATGATGCCGTCCGCACCCGGCATGAAAATGCAGCCCGCGAGACCTACCTGAAATTCCGCCACCGTCTGGGCAAATACCGGGTGCTGGACCCGGCTTGCGGGTCCGGCAATTTCCTCTACATGGCGCTCATGCATCTGAAGGACCTGGACCGCGCCATTGAAACGGAGGCGCGGACCCTTGGCCTTCCCGCCGATGATGAACGCATCACGCCGCAATGCGTGCTGGGCATCGAGATCAACCCCTACGCCGCCGAACTGGCCCGCACCACGGTCTGGATCGGTGAGCTGCAATGGCAGATGAAGAATGCCGGCGCCGTCAAACGCACCCCCATCCTGGGCACCCTGAAAGGCATTGAGAACCGCGACGCCCTGTTGAACGAGGACGGTACGGAGGCGGAATGGCCCAAGGCTGATGCGATTGTGGGGAACCCGCCGTTTTTGGGTGTGAAGAAAATGGCGTCTGCTTTCAAGCCCGACTATCTTGCTGCTCTGCGCGCTTGCTACGACATGTCGGTTCTTTCTTTCGCTGATTTGGTTTGTTACTGGTTCTACAAGTCCCTGAGGTCATGTGTTTCCTACCAGTCTGTATGTGGTCTAGTTTCAACTCAGAGTATATGTGGTGGAAAGAACAGGATTATTTTAGAAAATATATCTGATGTTTGTGAGATATTTTCCGCTTGGCCGCGCGAAGACTGGCACGATGGAAAAACAGCTGTAGATGTTTCAATGATATGTTTTTCAATAAAGGGGCGGTTTCTGCCTGAAATAAATGGACTTTCAGTCAGGGGTATTGGACCTGATCTTCAACCTATCTCTGGACAGCATTTCGACGTCAGTGAAGTCCAATCTATATCACAAAACAATTCTCGCTGTTTTGTGGGTATTCAGAAAACGGGGCCATTCGACATAGAGGGTGCCAGGGCGCGGTCTTGGTTGCAGGCGCCAATTAATCCCAATGGAAGATCAAATGGGGAAATTATTAAATTATATTGGAATGGAATAGATTTAGTTCGACGTCCACGAGATCAATGGATTATTGACACTAATAGAATCAATGAAATGGAATTAACTTACTATGAATCAATTTATAAATATGCACTCGAAAACATTAAGCCGATAAGAGTTCAAAATAGCATTGAATGGCTTAGAGAAAATTGGTGGGCCTTATGGAGGCCACGTCAAGAATTAAGAAATTCTCTAAAAGGAGGTAATTATATTGCCACCCCGGAGGTATCGAAGCACCGAATATTTAAGTTCGTTGACGCAAGAATCTTACCTGATAAAAATTTGATGGTTATTTCGTCGTCTAGCTATGAGGTGTTCGGCATTCTCCAATCGCGCTTCCACGAAGCGTGGTCTCTTCGCATGGGTACAAGCCTTGAAGATCGCCCCCGCTACACCCCCACCACCTGCTTCGAAAGCTTCCCCTTCCCCGAAGGTCTGACCCCGGACATCCCGGCCTCGGCCTATGAGAATGACCCGCGCGCCCAGGCGATTGCGGCGGCGGCGGAGGAGTTGAATGAGAAGCGGGAGGCGTGGCTGAACCCGCCTGATCTGGTCGATATCGTGCCAGAGGTGGTGCCGGGCTATCCCGACCGCATCCTGCCCAAGAATGACAAGGCGGCGGCGGAACTGAAAAAGCGCACGCTGACAAACCTTTACAACCAGCGACCGGCATGGCTGGATATGCTGCACAAACGACTGGATGCCGCCGTGGCCGCCGCCTATGGCTGGCCCGCCGAGATCAGCGAGGAAGAGGCACTGGCCAAGCTGTTCGCCCTGAACCAGGAACGCGCGGCCAAGCAGGATAAGAAGGTATGATGACTGAAGCAGACATTGCTGGCATCAAGCGTTGGCGGGCAACCGCGGTTGAAACGCTTGGCCTATTCTACTTTGGAGCGCTGACCGCAGGGTTTGTTCAGAAGCCTGATCACGGGCTTTTTGCACACTTCGCGTCGACATCTACTTTAGCTATGATCGTCATATTGATCAGAGAAATATCTGGGCCTATTCATGTTGTTCGTACTTCTCTCACTACGTTGCTGATCATGCTGTTTGGGTCTGTATATTATTCTTTCATTTATTTCATGGATAAGAAATTGACATACAGTGATATAACGGTATTTCATTACTCACTTTCTGTTTTGGTGAGTTGGTTCGTTTTGAGCTTATGCCTTAAGTGGATTGAAAAACACACGACAACTCAGAGTGCTTCTCCATGAACCCCAAGCCAACCAGTCGTTCACGTGGGGCGTTGCTCCTGCGCGCTGTCATGCAGGCTCTTGATGAAGCCGGCGGGTCCCTGCCGCGTCGCGATGTGCTCAAGATTGTTCCGCAAAAGGTCGCACTGACTCCCTACGATCTGGAACGCTATGAAGCGACTGGTAATCTGCGCTGGTATGCGTTGCTGCAATTTTTCAGTGTCGACTTTGTGAAGGCAGGTTTCCTAATAAAGGCAGACGGGTCCTGGTCGATCACGCCGGAGGGCCGAGAAACGCTGAAGCAGACGCCAGAGCAGGCACTCACTCTGGCGACCAAGGCCTACCGCCAATGGAAAGCAGAGCGGCTGGCCGCAGAGGGGCAAGATACCTCGCTGGTTGATATGCCTGAGTTGAAGGCAGAGCCAGTCAAGGACATCACATCCGTCGCTCGCACTCTGACGTTTGAGTCGGCACAGGATCAGGCCCTTGCGGAGATTGAGGATTATCTGCGCAGCCTGGGGCCATATGAATTCCAGGCACTGGTTGCGGCCCTACTCGAAGCAATGGGGTATGCGATTGTACGAAGCTCTGAGCCCGGTGCTGACGGTGGCACCGATATCATTGCCTACCGTGACCCACTGGGCACCGTGACACCACACGTGCGTGTTCAGGTCAAGCATCGCCTGAAATCCGGCACGAAGGCCACGCGGGAGGAAGTGTCGTCCCTGCGCGGAATCCTACGGTCAGATCGGGAGAGCGGGCTGTTTGTGTCTTCAGCAGGTTTTACCAGGGAAGCAGAACGAGAGGCCAGCAGCGGTAATGTGCATGTCCATTTGATCGATTTGGAACTGCTGCTGCGCTTGTGGACGCAACATTATGACAAGCTACGGGAACCGCAGAAGGCCCTGTTACGCATTGCCCCCGTTTGGTTTCTCGCACCCGAATAAGTGCACTACAGCGTCGCCGGGATATCCCGGCGACGCTGATATAGGACCCCCTCACCCCTTAACCTGCTTCACCCAGGCATCCACCTGTGCCTCCAGCACCGTCAGCGGCAGGCCGCCGGAGCCGAGTACGACGTCGTGGAAGCCCTTGATGTCGAACTTGTCGCCAAGGGCCGTCTTGGCCTTGTCGCGCAGGTCGAGGATTTTCAGCTGGCCCAGCTTATAGGCGCAGGCCTGGCCGGGCAGCACGATGTAGCGGTCGATCTCGATGGTGACCGCATCCTCGCTCATGCCCGTGGTGTCGCGCATATAGGTGATGGCCTGTTCGCGGGTCCAGCGCTTGGCATGGATGCCGGTATCCACGACCAGACGCACCGAACGGAACAGCTCGGCCTGCAAACGGCCCAGGTCGCCGTAAGCGTCGTTCTCATACATCCCCATTTCCACGGCCAACCGCTCGGCATAGAGCGCCCAGCCTTCGGCGTAGGAGGTGAAGGGATAGACCTTGCGGAAGGTCGGCACATCCTCGATCGTCTGGGCCAGCGCCAGCTGGAAATGATGGCCGGGGACCGCCTCGTGATAGACCAGCGTCGGTAGGCTGAATTTGGGCGCGCGGGCCTTTTCCCCCAGATTGATATAGAAAATGCCGGGGCGCGACCCGTCGAGGGCCGGCGGGTTGTAGTAACCGCCGGGTGAGGTCGCCTCGGCATATTCCGGCACGGCCTGGATATCGACGGGCTGCTTGGGCAGCTTGTTGAACCATTGCGGGGCCTTGGCCATGATCGTGTCGGTCATGCGCTTCAGATCGGCCAGTTCCTGCTCATA
Source organism: Rhizobium sp. Q54 (assembly GCA_943369495.1). Classification (GTDB taxonomy): domain Bacteria; phylum Pseudomonadota; class Alphaproteobacteria; order Azospirillales; family Azospirillaceae; genus Niveispirillum. Next base: position 2,352 of record CALRNG020000138.1, on the reverse strand, counting down.
GCTTTCGCGGCCGGGCGGGTATTTCTGGGCCGGGTCCTGCTCCAGGGCGCGCACCCGCTCACCCACCGTACCCCCTGTCCGGCCCAGGCTCTTCAGCAGCGTGTCCATTTCGCTGGTGATGCGGGCCACTTCCGACAGGCCGATCTCGTGGATGGCCTCGGGTTCGGTATCGACGGTCGTGTTGGCCCGCAACGCCACCTTGTAATAACGCGCACCATCGGGCAGGCGCCAGACGCCGGCGTCGGACGTGGCCTTGGGCCGGATTTCCTCACGCAGCAATTTGCTCAGCGCCTGATAGGCGGGATAGACATCCTTTTCCACGGCGGCGGTGGCGGCGGCGATCAGGCGGGTGCGTTCGGCCTCGGCCACGCCGGCCTTTTCCATCCGCGTCTTGAAGGTGGTGATCAGCGGATTGTCGGCCACCGGGTCCTTGGTGAAGCCGTCAATCACCACCAGACTTTTATCGACCACGAAATCGGGCGGCACGACGCCGGCCTTTGCCTGGTTGCGCACCGATTCTGCCAGCTGCCCGAACTTCGTGGAGACGGCTTGCAGGCGGCTGATATAGCGCTCTGCCGAGTTCACATCGCTGACCACATGCGCGTTGGTCAGGAATTGCGGTAGGCTGACAGGCGGCGAGAACAACTGGTCAATCGGGTACAACCCGCCGCCCGGCACCACCCAGGGGAAATCCAGCTGCGCCAGATTGGTGGAATAGAATTCCAGCATCACCTGCTGCGAGATGGCCTGCTGACCCGTCAGGCCGGTATATCCCTTGATCTCCGCGATATAGCGGGTCATGTCCTTGCGGGCCTTTTCCAGGTCTTCCGGCTTGATCTCGTCCAGCTTGCCGGAATGGAAATCCAGGAAGGTGCCGTCGATCATGCCCAACTGGGTCAGCGTCTCCGGACTGTCCAGAACCTGAAGGATGGTCTGACGCTCAATGGTGGGATGGATGGGCAGCGGCCCCCACAGCCCGTAACCAACCGCGATGGCAGCCAGACCAACGACACCCCCCACGGTGCCCAGCAGGATCTTCTTCAGCTTCACTGTTGTAACCCCCTCTGTTGACGCCGCCCTATCGTCCGTACGCAGAGCGGTCGCGGGGGAGGAGGCTACATCCTGGTTAATGTTCGCGCCAGAGGAGCGATGAGGGGACGGGGCACCATTCATCGGGCCGGGCGGGGAACCACGATTTGCCAAACCCCTCCATTCGCGGCACTCTGCGCCCCTTCTGGGTCCGGGATGGCAGGGGACGGGTGCGGCATGGGCGTGGCGATGGGCAGCATCGATCTGGCGGTGGAGCCGGATTTCCGCCTGGGCCCCTGGCTGGTGCGCCCCTCGCTGGGCATGGCCTGTCGCGATGGGGCGGAGGTGAAGCTGGAACCCCGTGTCCTGCAAACCCTGATCGTGCTGGTGCGCGCCGAGGGGCGGACAGTGTCGCGCGCCGAACTGATGCGCACCGCCTGGGGCCTGGAGGTGGGGGACGATGCCATCGGCCGCTGCATCGGCCGGCTGCGGGCCGTTCTGGCCATTGATGGGGTGATCGGGTTTGAGACGATCCCGAAGATCGGCTACCGCCTGAATGTGGCGGGGCAGGAGGGGGCGACGCCAGCGGTGGAGGAGCCGGCGGTGGTCGCTGCGGCACCCGTCCCTGCCCGGCGATCCACGCCCTTTCTCTGGGCCGGGCTGTCACTGCTGCTGACCCTGTCCATTGCCGGCAGCGCCCTGCTGCTGAACCGGGCCGACGATGCGCCGCCGGTGGCGCAGGTTATCCCCGTCACCACCGATCCGGGGCAGGAGGTCCAGCCCGCGATCAGCCCCGGTGGCGGTCAAATCGCCTATGCGTCGGATCGGGCGGGCCAGGGGTTTGATATCTGGGTCCAATCGCTGTCGGGCGGCACGCCCGTGCGCCTGACCGATGATCCCGCCCCTGATCTGTCGCCTGTCTGGTCCCCCGATGGCGGCCGCATCGCCTTTGTCCGGGTGCCATCATCGGGTCCGTGTCAGCTGTTCGTGCGGCCTGTCCCGTCGGGGCCGGAACGGCTGGTCGGCAGTTGCACGACGTTCCGGGAGGTGAAACCTGCCTGGGTTGATGGCGATCATCTGGTCTTTTCTGACAAGGCCAGCGCCACCGAACCGGCTCGCCTCTGGACCGTCGCCTTGTCCGGGGCCAATGCCGGCACGCCCCTACCGCTGACCAGCCCGCCTGCCGGCATCAATGGCGATGGCGATCCTGCGGTTTCCCCTGATGGCAAGCGTCTGGCCTTCATGCGCCACCGCGCCGTTGGCGTGTCGGACGTGGTGGTGCGCGATCTGGCCACGGGGCAAGAACGACAGGTCACGGCGGAT
>CALRNG020000137.1:0-8455 GCA_943369495.1 Rhizobium sp. Q54 | reverse complement strand
GCTTCCTCTTTTCCCAGCTCGATCAGGTTGTTGCGGATGATCTCCACATGCGATTCGGCAAGGTCCAGAATCGGACGCGGCGGCAGGGCGGCCTTCAGCTTCTCGACCCGCAAGGCCACCGCCATGATCTGGCGCAGGGTTTCCAGCTGCCGCTGCACATCATCGTCGCGACCAAACAGGTTGAGCTTGTATTTCAGGTTGTTCTGGCATTCGGCCATGACCGTGGCCAACGCCTCCACGCCTGCCTGCCACAAGGGATCGCAGATGACCGCGATGGCGGCCCCGTCGCGATAGTCGATCGTCCCCATTTCCCGCTGCACCTCCTGCTGAATGGCGGCGGGGATATGGTCCTTCACCGCCGTCCAGCAGGGCGACAGGGTGGCGCGGCAGATGCGGTTCAGGCGGCGGGTATAATGCTCGACATCATCCAGCATATCCTCTGCCGGCAGGAAGAACAGCCGCGACAGAGCGGGCCGGCGGGGCGGACGCAGTGTCGTCAGGCGCGGGCGCATCGCCTCGAACGCGTCCGACACTTCCGGCTTGTCGCCGACCTGTTCCAGCAGGCGGTAGATCTGGAGAAGTTTACGATCCGGCAGGCGCAGCATGTCCGTGCCCAACGCCGACCAGTCGCTGGGTTTCCTGGGGGCCGTACCGGCGGCGGCGGGCTTCTTGTCGCTCATCGTCTGCCCCCTCAGCCCATGGCCGCTTTAAGGGCTTCAAGCCGCATGACGGCGTCCATGTCCAGGACACCGGTGCGCCAATCCTGGTTCACACGCACCCACTTCTTCTGAAGGCGCTGGATGGCATCCAGGTCCAGGCTTTCGGTGGCGGCGCTGATCTCCTCCTTCGGGATCATGGGCAGCAAGCGGGAAATATCGGTGATGGTCGTCTGCTTGGTGGCGGACGGTTGATCCTTCACACTTTCCCACATGGCGATCAGGAATTCCCAGCCATCAAGAAGCCAGGAGATGCGGGCCACCGATTCCTCGATGACACGGTGCAGCTTGGGCGCGTCATTGACGATCTGACGGGCATCGCGGCAGGCCGCATCCAGCTTGCCGATCCGCTGCCGCGCCAGGGTCAGCGTATGATTGGCGACAGTCGAGATGTAAGTGCCAAGCATTGCCGCCTCCGACGGGTCGGTATCGGCAAAATGCTGTGTTCCCTGGGCAAAGGCCTGCAGCCGGTCGGCCAGGGCCCGCAAGCGGCCCGATTTCGGCGCCTGCGGCAGCCCCACGGGCGCTACAGCCTCACCGATCTGATCGACGCGGGTGGTCATGTCATCGGGCGGGATATCGACCATGGCCGCCACCTTGGCCAGGGCCTGACGGGCCACCCGCTTGCTGTCATCCGCCGTCATGCCCGGGCGCATAAGGTCGGCGGCACTGATATTCACCAGTTTCAACAGTTCGGTGACCAGGATGAACTGGGTCAGCACCAGATATTGCCCATCCTGGTCCAGTAGCGTCGCCGCCCGTGTTGCAGCGTCGGGGCCGCAGACGCCCGTCGCCTGCGCCGTCAGGGCACAAGTGCGGATCTGTTCAGGGGAGTGGGTTTCCAGCTGTTCGATCTCTTCAAACAGCAGCCGGTCATGCAGCGTCAGGGTCATGACGTTGGGCAGACCCTTCCAGGGCAGGACATAGGTGCCCTTGCCTGCTGTGAAGTTCGGCAACAGGAACTCAAACCGTTCGTTCTGATCGCGGCGCAGGCGAGCCTGACTCAATAGCGGCGTTGTGAAGGGGACGGTGACCCCGCGCTCCTCGAACGTCGCGGGCGCGAAATCCTCCATCATCTTGCGGGTACGCCCGCTGTCCCCTTGATCCGTCATGTCCGGCCGATCCGTCCCGCCTTTCGACGCCGCTGCGCGGCATGTACTTTGTTATATCTCGTATTTTAGACAGTTGGACAGCTTTCCGTTCGCTTTACAGATGATTTCAAGCCACGGATGATGCAGCGCAGGGGTGCGGTGTGCTGCGGCTTGACCCCGTGGCGGGCGGGTGCCTACATTTCCTGTCGAGAGGCGGTCAACAGGTTTGGCCGTACCCAAGACACGAACCCCCCGAGGGAAAAATGGCTGATATCATTCACGTTACTGACGCCAGCTTTGATGCCGACGTCCTGAAAGGTTCCGGCGCGATTCTGGTCGATTTCTGGGCCGAATGGTGCGGGCCGTGCAAGATGCTGGCCCCCAGCCTGGAACAGCTGGCCGGTGAGCTGGACGGTCAGGTGACCATCGCCAAGATGGATATTGACGAGAATCCGGGCACGCCGGGCAAGTATGGTGTGCGCGGTATCCCGACCCTGATGATCTTCCGCGACGGTCAGGTCACCGCCACCAAGGTCGGCGCCCTGCCCAAGCAACAGCTGAAGACCTGGATCGAGAACAGCCTCTGATAAAGGGCTGCCAGTCCGACAAGAAAAACCCCCGAAGCCGCCGGCTTCGGGGGTTTTTTATGTGTTCCTGGCCAGGACGGTACCCGCCAGATAGAGGGAGCCGCAGATCAGCAGGCGGGCCGGCTCCCCCTGCCCCACACATGAGGTCAGTTCGGCGACCGCCGCATCGACATCCGGGCTGGCCATCGCCTCCATGCCGGCGGCACGGGCGAAGGCGGCAGCGTCCTCCGCCGTCACACTATTCGGCTCCCCCGGAATGGCGACGGCGCGCAGGCGGCGCACATGCGGGGCCAGCGGCGTCAGAAAATCCAAGGGGCGCTTGGAGCCCAGCATGCCGAAGACCATATCCAGCGGGCGACCATCGGCGGTCCAGCGCGCCAGTTGCCGGGCCAGCACCTCACCGGCGCTGTCATTATGGCCGCCATCCAGGAACAGCTCCCAGCCGGGGGGCAGCAGGGCCGGCAGCGGCCCGTGCGTCAGGCGCTGCAACCGTGCCGGCCATTCGACGGTGGCCAGACCCCGGCGGATCGCCTCTTCCCCGATGGTCAGCGGCAGATGGGCCGTGGCCGCGATGGCCAGGCCCGCATTATCCACCTGATGGGCGCCCAGCAGACCGGGCGGCGGCAGGTCCAGGGTCCGGGTGGCGTCCTGGAAGCGAAAACCCGTCCCGGTCGCCGCCACGGACCAGTCGCGGCCATGCAGGAAAAGGGGCGCGGACAGGGACGTGGCACGCGCCGCGAAGACCGCATCCGCGACCGGGTCAGCCTGCGGCCCCGCGATGGCGGGGCGGCCCTGCTTGATGATGCCAGCCTTTTCACCCGCGATATCGCGGAGCGTTGGGCCCAGGAACTGTGTGTGGTCCAAGGATATGCGGGTCAGCAGGCTGGCCACGGGGGCGTCGATGACATTGGTGGCGTCCAGACGCCCGCCCAGCCCCACCTCCAGGACCAGCAGGTCCGCCGGCACGCGGGAAAAGGCCAGGAAGGCGGCCGCCGTCGTTACCTCGAAAAAGGTGATGGGATGGCCTTCATTGGCCTGTTCCACCTCTTCCAGGATGTCGGCCAGATCATCATCGTCGATCAGCGCTCCCGCCAGCCGGATGCGCTCATTGAAGCGCACCAGATGTGGCGAGGTATAGACATTGACGCGGTGGCCCGCCGCCTCTGCGATGGCACGCAGGAAGGCGACGGTGCTGCCCTTGCCATTGGTGCCGGCCACATGAACCGTGGGCGGCAGGCGGCGTTCGGGATGACCCAGTGCCGCCAGCAGCCTCTCAATCCGGCCCAGCGACAGGTCGATGACCACCGGATGCAGTTGCCGCATCCGATCCAGCGCCGCCTCCAGCCGTGGGGAGGCGGGCACCAGCGGGGCCGCCTTGATCATTGATAGCCAGCGCCACCTTGAATGGCGCTGACAGCGGGGCCGCCACCCTTGCGCCCGACGGGACGATCCCCGGCACCCCGGCCGATCTTCACGATATCGGCACTGGGGCCGGGACGGCGCAGCAGATCGATGATCCGGCCCAGCGTGTCCCGCAATTCCTTGCGATGCACGACCATATCGACCATGCCGTGATCCAGCAGATATTCCGACCGCTGGAACCCTTCGGGCAGCGTCTCGCGGATCGTGCTTTCGATGACGCGGGCCCCGGCAAAGCCGATCTGTGCGCCCGGTTCGGCGATATGGATGTCGCCCAACATGGCGAAGCTGGCCGTCACACCACCCGTCGTCGGGTCAGTCAGGACGACGATATAGGGCAGGCCCGCCTCCTTCACCATTTCGACCGCGATGACGGTGCGCGGCATCTGCATCAGCGACAAGATCGCCTCCTGCATACGCGCACCACCCGACGACGGGATGGCCAGCAGCGGCACCTGTTGCAGCACGGCCAGACGGGCGGCGGCCAGCAGCCCCTCACCCACGGCCATACCCATGGAGCCGCCCATGAAATTGAAGTCGAAGACGGCGGCAACCGCCCCCTGGCCGTTGATCTTGCCATGCGCGACCACGATGGCATCCTGACGGCCCGTCTTGGACTGCGCCTCTTTCAGGCGGTCGGTATAGCGCTTCTGATCGCGGAACTTCAGCGGATCGACCACCACCTTGGGCAATTCGATGGTCTGATAGCCCGGATCGAACAGCGTCTTCAGCCGGCGCACCGGGTCCAGGCGCATATGGTGACCGCAATGCTGGCAGACATGCAGCTGCTCCTCCAGATCGCGGTGGAACAGCATGGCGCCGCAGGACGGGCACTTGTGCCACAGATTATCCGGGACCTCCTTCTTGGAGACGAGGGCCTGGATCTTCGGTTTGACGAAATTGGTCAGCCAGTTCATGGGACTTCCTGGATAAGCGACGCGACGGTCCGCAACTGGTTGATGGCTGTCTGGATACTAACCGGATTGTCCAGCCTGCCGTGGGCGATCTGATTGCGGACATCATATAGTCCGCAGGCGTCCCTATACTCAACCCTCTGTCTGTCGATCAACAGAGCAAGACGGGTTTTGAAGGGAATGTCCTGGATGCGATTGGTCCGAGGAACAACGGCTTTCCAGATTTCCCGATGGCGCCAGTCGGGTGATTTCTGGGCCACGGTGATAATGGTGCCAACCGCCTCATTTACCAAATCCTCAAACTGCGCCACCAGCAGGACGAAGTAGGCTCTTTCATTCACGTATTGGACATCGACGGACAAAAGACCCGGTGACGTTTGAGACCTGATCGCCCCCGCCGACAGCACGGCGTCAGCTTCCAGGAACGCCGCCTCTACCACATCGAAATACTTCACCGCAGCCCTTCCAGCAGCAACTGGAACTCCTCCCGCGTCAACGACGTATTCTTACCCCGGTCACGATAAGGATAGAAACGCCAGTCGGGCGCGCCTGGCTGTCCATGGTCCTCGATATAGGTCTTGCCCAACGGGTGGAACAAGAACAGTCGTCCCCGTGTCAACAGCACCCAACGAGCTTCCGGGAGAAACTGCATCCCTTCGCCGGTTGCTGCATTCTTAACAGTCAAAGCCGGAAACATTTGGAAGCCGAGACCGACCTGACGCATCTGACTTTCAAGAATGGATCTTTCACCACGCCATGAAACAAATGATCCGTCATCTGGAAGCCATGACACCAGGGTATCGAACAGTGACGTCAGGTGCCGCTGCCAGTCCTGCAACTCGGCAACGACCTCTTCGCGAGAAAGAGGGGGAGATTCGATTTCATCGTCCAGATCGAACGCGTAAGACATCGCATCACCTCGCAGCCACTGCGCTTACCCCCGGGCGGACCGCACGCCCTGGGCCAGCGTCTGCACGAAGTTTAGCACGTTGGGCACCAGGGCGGCAGTGGGCTTGCCCTCTGCGTCCAGGTTGGCCTCCACCTGGCGCACGATGGCGCTGCCGACCACGGCGGCATCGGCCACGCGGGCGACAGCAGCAGCGGCCTCCGGCGTGGTGATGCCGAAACCGACGGCCAGCGGCAGGTCGGTATGGCGGCGCAGGCGGGCAACGGCGTCGTCGATGGCGCCTGCACTGGCGCTGCCGGCCCCGGTGATGCCGGTGACGGAGACGTAGTAGACAAAGCCCGAGGTATTGGCCAGCACGGCCGGCATCCGGTCGTCATCGGTCGTCGGTGTGGTGAGGCGGATGAAGTTGACGCCGGCGCGCAAGGCCGGCTCACACAGTTCCCCATCCTCTTCGGGCGGCAGATCGACGACAATCAGGCCATCCACACCGGCCTGCCTGGCATCGGCCAGGAACCGTTCGACACCATAGGAATAGACGGGATTGTAATAGCCCATCAGGACCAGCGGCGTTTCATCGTCGCCCTTGCGGAACTCCCGCACCATGTCCAGCGTTCGGGTCATGCGCGCACCATTGGTCAGCGCACGCAGGCCCGCCGCCTGAATGGCGGGGCCATCGGCCATCGGGTCGGTGAAGGGCATGCCCAGTTCGATGACATCGGCCCCGGCACCGGGCAGGCCCTTCAGCAGGGCCAGGCTGGTCTCATGGTCGGGGTCACCCGCCGTGATGAAGGTGACAAGACCGGAGCGGCCTTCGGCCTTCAGGGCAGCAAAGCGATGGTCGATACGGGTGGCGGCTTGGATCGGGGCGCTGGTCATGCGGGTGGGCTTCCAAACTGCTTTCAAATGGCGGCGCACCATAGACGCAGGAACCGCACGAAACAACGCCGCTTTTGCGCGTGCCGGCCCGGCTTGATACCAGCGGTCAAGATTTTTGACAGGTGGTATCCGCGGGTTTCTATGCGGTTCGGCATAGGCCTGCCTCTACCGATGAAACAGCTTCACGCAGACCGGTCACAGGGCGTATCAGCTAACAGGCACCCAGCGAGGTCGATCAGCGTGCAGGACATATTCGACCATCCGGCACCACCGGCGCAGGTCTTGCGTCAGGCCAATCCGTCGCGCGCCGTCGTCTGGCTGGCGCTGATGGCGCTGCTTGTCGCCCTGGCCCTGTTCGGCGCTGAGCTGCTGCTGGGCCGCGCCCGGGTGATGGAGCGGGCGACCATCGACACACGGACCGAGGCGGACCAACTTGCCGAGCATGCCGCCAGACTGATGGGCGCGCATTCCCTGGTCCTGCGCAATGCAGAATGGCTGGTGCGCAGCCAGGGTTGGGATGCAGTCGCCGACACCCCCCATCTTTACGAATGGCTGCGCGATCTGGCCAGCGAGGCGCCGGAGCTACAATCCTACTGGCTGGCGGATGCCGACGGCAGGGTCCGTGTCAGCACCCTGCGCTGGCCGGCACCGGAACTGAACGTCGCCGACCGCGACTATTTCACCCCGCACCGGACCCGGAATGCCGGACCGCATGTCAGTACACGGCTGTTAGGCCGACTGAATCCGGAAGTGTTCTTCGCCCTGTCGCACCGGGTGGATGCGAATGATGGTGCCTTCCTGGGGGTCGTTCAGGTCTCGATGCGGCCAGCCTATTTCGAGTCCTTCTATGCTAGCATCGCCACCAGCCCGGATGTGGAGGTGATGCTGGTCCGGGCCGACGGCGAGGTCCTGGTGCGCCACCCGGCGGCGGCGGATGCGGGGCTGGCGCTGGGCAATGTCGCCGATCTGCTGGCGCAGCGTGATCAGACTTCAGGGCTTGTCACCGCCCCGTCGCCCTTCGACGGGAAGGAACGCCTGTATGCCGTCGCCGATGTCGACCGCGTGCCGGTGCGCGTGATCTACGGTGTTTCCACGGCGGATCTTCGATCGGACTGGGGCTGGTCGGCGCTGGGCCATTTCAGTGTTGCCATTGTCGCCACGCTGTTGCTGCTGCCGCTGGCCGCCATTGCCCTGCGTCAGACGCGGCAGGCGGAGGTGGCGCAAGGACAGCTGCGCAGTTCCAACATGGTCCTGGAAGCCCGTGTGCGGGAACGCACGGCTCATCTGGATATCGCGCTGGACGATCTCCGCCGCAGTGAGGAACGGTTGAGCCGGCTGGTCAGCACCGCCCCCGTCGCCATCATGGAGATCGGCCCCGATGGCCGCTTCACCGACGTCAACGCGGCGGCGGAGCGTATCCTGGGCCTGTCGCGCCAGGGCATTATCGGCGTACGCCATGACGCCGCCATTTGGCACACCACAACGCTGGATGGGCGCTCGCTGGCCAGTGTGGATTACCCCACGGCCCGTGCCCTGGCAGGGGAGGAGGTGCGCGACGGCGAATATGCGCTGCGCGACCCCAAGACGGGCGCGCGGCAGATTCTGTCCGTCAATGCCGTGCCGATCCGCGACGAGGATGGGCGCATCATCGGCTGTACCGCCACCGCCATGGATGTGACGGGCCGGTACGAGGCGGAGGACCGCCAGCGCCTGCTGATGCGCGAGGTCGATCACCGCGCCAAGAACGCACTGGCCGTCGCCCAGGCCGTTGTCCGGCTGTCCAAGGCGGACAGTATCGACGGCTTCACCAGTGCCGTGGAGGGGCGCATCTCGTCGCTGGCGCGGTCGCATTCCCTGCTGGCGCAGGCATCCTGGTCGGGTGCCGATCTGGAACGGCTGGTGGAGGATGAGGTTCAGGCCTTCACCGGTCAGCCCTCACAGCTGA
>CALRNG020000136.1:0-8462 GCA_943369495.1 Rhizobium sp. Q54 | reverse complement strand
ATGCCGACGGGCATGCCCCAAAGGCGGGCGAAGCCGCAGACCAGGGTGGTGCCGTAATTGGCCTTGAACTCATCCAGTTCCGACCCGTCCACAATGCGGGCGATGATCTCGCGAACATCATAGGGCTTGCGCGTGTCGGTGGGGATGATGCCATAGATATCGTCGGCGCTGTACAGCGGTTCGCGCACCGGCTTGATATCCACCTCCGGATTCTTCACCCGGTTCAGGTTACCCACGATGCGGCGCGCGATGCCCAGGGCATGGCCATCATCGGTGGCCAGATGGTCGGCCACGCCGGAGATGCGGGTATGGACATCGCCACCACCCAGATCCTCCGCCGACACAACCTCGCCCGTCGCGGCCTTCACCAGCGGCGGGCCGCCCAGGAAGATGGTGCCCTGGTTCTTGACGATGATGCTTTCATCCGCCATGGCCGGCACATAAGCACCGCCCGCCGTGCAGGAACCCATCACCACCGCGATCTGTGGCACGCCAGTGGCCGACAGGGTGGCCTGATTATAGAAGATGCGCCCGAAATGGTCGCGGTCGGGGAAGACCTCGTCCTGGTTGGGCAGGTTGGCCCCGCCGCTATCGACCAGATAAACGCAGGGCAGGTTGTTTTCCCGCGCGATATCCTGCGCCCGCAGATGCTTCTTAACCGTCAACGGATAATAGGTGCCGCCCTTCACCGTGGCATCATTGGCCACCACCACGCATTCCTGGCCATTGACGCGCCCGATACCGGTAATGATGCCGGCGGCCGGCACATCATCGGCATAGACCTGATAGGCGGCCAGCTGGCTGAACTCCAGAAACGGCGTGCCGGGGTCCAGTAAGGTGCGCACCCGGTCACGGGGACTCAACTTACCACGGGCCAAATGCTTGGCCATGGCCTTCTCCCCACCGCCAAGGCTGATCCGCCCGATGGTGGCGCGCAGATCATCCACCTGCGCCTTCATGGAGGCCGCGTTCTCGGCAAAGGCCGGGCTGCGCGGGTCGATATTGGTGGGAAGGACGGGCATGGGTGCCTCGCGATCGTTTCTCCCCCTCTCCTTCTTTCCCTCGTCATCCCGGCGGAAGCCGGGACCCAGGGGCAACAAGCGCGACCGTTCGGCAACATCGCTCGTGACAGGGGGAAATGTTGGTGCCTGGGACCCCTGGGTCCCGGCTTCCGCCGGGGTGACGACAGGGGTGGGATGAATTCAAACCAGCGGCTTACGCCGTTTCCTTGAACAGCTCGCGCCCGATCAGCATCCGGCGGATTTCGCTGGTGCCGGCGCCAATCTCATACAGCTTGGCGTCGCGCAGCAGGCGTCCCGTCGGGTATTCGTTGATATAGCCGTTGCCGCCCAGGATCTGGATGGCGTCCAGGGCCAGCTGCGTCGCCTTCTCGGCGGCCAGCAGGATGGCACCGGCGGCGTCCTTGCGGGTGATGCGCTTGGCGTCCGCCGCGCGGCCCACGGCATAGACATAGGCGCGGCAGGAGTTGAGGGCGACATACATGTCCGCCACCTTGCCCTGGATCAGCTGGAACTCGCCAATCGACTGCCCGAACTGCTTGCGCTCATGGATATAGGGGACCACCACATCCAGGCAGGCCTGCATGATGCCCAGCGGGCCGGCGGCCAGCACGGCGCGTTCATAATCCAGGCCGGACATCAGCACGCGTACGCCGCCATTCAACTGACCCAGCACGTTTTCTTCCGGGATTTCACAATCCTCGAACACCAGCTCGCCCGTGTGGCTGCCGCGCATGCCCAGCTTGTCGAGCTTCTGCGCCACCCAGAAGCCCTTGAAGCCCTTTTCCACCAGGAAGGCGGTGATGCCACGCGGACCAGCCTCGGGATCGGTCTTGGCATAGACGACCAGGACGTCAGCGTCGGGGCCGTTGGTGATCCACATCTTGGTGCCGTTCAGGACGTAGCGGTCGCCGCGCTTGTCGGCGCGCAGGCGCATGGAGACGACGTCGGAGCCGGCCCCCGGCTCACTCATCGCGAGCGCGCCTACGAAATCACCGCTGATCAGCTTGGGCAGGTAACGGCCCTTCTGGTCGGCATTGCCATTCAGGCTGATCTGGTTGACGCAGAGGTTGGAATGCGCGCCGTAAGACAGGCCGACGGATGCGGAGGCGCGGGAGATTTCCTCCATCGCCACCATATGCTCGACATAGCCCATGCCGGCGCCGCCATACTCTTCCTCAGCGGTTACACCCAGCACGCCCAGGTCGCCCATCTTCTTCCACAGATCCATGGGGAACTGGTCGGTGCGGTCGATCTCCGCCGCGCGGGGCGCGATCTCATCCGCCGAAAAGGACGCCACGGCATCACGCAGCGCGTCCGCCGTCTCACCAAGGCCGAAATCGAACATGGGCAGGCTGTTGCGCAGCATCGCGGGCGTCCTCCTTTGTTTCGTTCCCTCATGCGCCGGGCGCCGCCATCCGGCGGCTTGGCTCACGGCGCATGGGCGCCGGGCCGGCAGTCGCCGGCCTCTTATAGAAACGGTCATACGTTTTTTTAATGGCCATTTCAACAAGGAATCCTGCGGGTCTCGCTGCATGCCGCATGCGTGGATTCCGGTTGACGGCACCCCCTTCCCCACCGCAGTTTGCGCCAAGGATGATTCTGTCAATGAAGAGAGGCCGTTGATGGCCCGTACCGCCGGCAGCCATGGGCCGAAAACCATGGAGGCGATCCGCAAGGCGGCGCTGACCCTGATCTACCGCAAAGGCTATGAGGCGATCACGCTGCGCCAACTGGCCGATGCGGTGGGCATCCAGCCGGGGTCGCTCTACAACCATGTCCGCAACAAGCAGGACATCCTGTTCGACCTGGTCCATGACCATATGACCACCCTGCTGGCGGAGGTGGCGGAGGCGGTGCCGGCCACCGCCGCACCCCTGGCACAGCTTGAAGCCTTCATCGCCTTCCATGTTGGCTATCATATCACCAGGCGGGAGCAGGTGTTCATCGCCAATTCGGAATTACGCAGCCTTGAAGCCCCCAACCATGCGGTGATCGTGGGGCTTCGCAAGCAATATGAGGGCGTGCTGATCGACATCCTGCGCCGGGGCGGGGATGATGGCACCTTGCGCGTGGAGGAGCCCACCATTGCGGCCTACGCCATCCTGTCCATGCTGACCGGCATCTGTTCCTGGTACCAGTCGTCGGGCCGCAAATCCGCCGAACAGGTCGCCACCCTGCACCGCGACCTGATCCTGCGCGGCATCGTCGCATAAAAAAGGGCCGTGACCCGAAGGTCACGGCCCGAAGAGCAGAAGCCAGGGGCGGCATGGCCCCCATTGCGCCTTGCGTTTAGAACTTTACATTCATACCAGTGTAGAAATACCGGCCCCGATTGTCCCAATTGGCCGACGCGGCCCCGGTATTGGTGCCGGTGCCCAGATAGACGGTCGGATGGTTGGGCGGGCGTTCGTTGGTGACGTTCTGCACGCCGGCGCGCAGCGTCACTTCTTCGGTCGCCCGATACAGGAATGATATGTTGTGGATCCAGTAATCGCCCGTATAGAACGGGTCGCGTGGCAGCGGCTGGCCGTCGGCGATCGGCAACAGGCTTTCATCGGCCACCATGTTGTTTTCAAACCGGGTGTTCCATGACAGCGTGAACAGATCGTCCGAATAGGTCGCCGTGCCTGACAACTTCCAGTCCGGCGTGCCCGACGTCCCCGCATATTCACGCGGTGCCTGGCCGGCCTGGGCGACGAAGCTGTATTCCAGCAGGTGGGTGCCCTGTAGGCTGAGGTCGATACGCCCATCCTTCGACAGGTCGGGGGCGAGATCGGCGATGTCAAACCCATAGGCCACGGAGAAATCAACACCTCGATTCTTGAAGGTGGCGATATTGGCCTGGGTGGTGCGGACGGAATCAATACCGCCGACGACATTGGTTCGGGCGCCGGTGGCATCACGGGTAATCAGATTACACAGAGAGCTGCCGCCGGGCGTGTCGTAACAGGCCTGGAACACCCCGGCCAGTGCCGGCAGGTTGATCGCGTCCTTGATGTCGATATCGTAATAATCGACCGTGGCCGCGAAGCCTTCCAGGAATGTCGGTTGAATGACGGCGCCAACCGTATAGGTCTCAGCCACTTCCTCCTGCAACCCGGCGAACCCGCCCTGCAACAGCCGCAGCGACGCCCGACCGGTACCGATATTGCTGTCGAAGGTGGCGGGGTTGTAGCCGGGAATGTCGCGAGTGCAATTGGCCACGCGGATGGCGCGGGCCTCACCGGTGATGGTGGCAACGCGCGACCGGTCGCACGGATCCTGTTGTGCGGTGGTGAAATTCTCACCCACGGGGGCGTACAGCTCGATGATGTTTGGCGCGCGGACCGACTCCGAATAGGTGCCGCGGAACCGGATATCCTCCACGGGCGCGAAATCGGCCCCAACCTTCCACTGGCTGACCCCGCCGACCGTGCTGTAATCCGCCCAGCGATAGGCGCCGTCCAGAGTCAGTTCCTTGATCATGAACATGTCGGACAGCAGTGGCACGCGCATTTCGGCGTAATATTCCTTCACGTCATATTCGCCCCGACGGCGCGGAATGGCGTTGGTGAACAGCAGGCCTTGCGCGGTGGCGCTGTCGGTTTCCTGGTCCGACTTTTCCTTGCGATATTCGGCGCCGGCAGCGATGCCCACTGCACCGGCCGGCAGTTCGAACAGATCGGTGGTGACGTTGAACGCCGCCACCTGCTGCGAGGTCTGGCCGACGGTGACCGAGGTCGCCTTGGAATAATCGATAGCTGCCTGGCTGGGCCCGTTCAGCCAGTCCAGCGGGATACAGCCGGCCGCCGCCGTGCGGACATTGGCGTCGGTGGACAACAGATCGCGGCAGATCGGCTGGCCGGTGGCCGGATTGATCACCGAATCCAGCTGACGGGCAAAACGATCCTTGTTGAACTGGCCGCGGTTCAGCGACTTGGCGTCCAACTCACCATACTGGTAGTAGGCGTCCCACTTGACGGTACGGTCAGCAAATTCGACATCGCCTTCCAGGCCCACGACACTGCGGATCATGTCGCGCTGCTGCTCGATGACGCGCTGGCCGAATTCCTCGGTGAAGCGGAACAGTTCGGCGGACGCGGTCGGCGCGGTCAGGCCGTTGGCGTCGAAAATGCGGCGCAATTCAATGGCGTTGGCGCCGGTGCCGGCCAGGAAGGCATTGTCGCGGCGCACATTGTGCCGGAACGTGGCCGTACCGGTGAAGGCCGGCTGGGCGCGGGGATTGGAGCTGTCGACGCTGGCGGCAGCGATTTCGGTGGTGATCTTCACATAATCATTCATCTGGTAGGAGCCATAGGCACGGCCCAGCAGACGCTCGCTCTCACCCTGCAACGTGGTGTAGATGGCCGTATAGTCCAACGACGGATCGTCGCACAGCGGTGTCGCGACGGTAGTATTGTTACGCGGGCCCAAGCAGTTGGCGTTCAGCCCCTGCACCGACCGCGTCTCGAAATCAATCGATACGCCGGCCAGCGCATTGGCGGCGATGGGGCCAGGGCCAGGATTGGCGACCAGCGTGCGGAACACGCCACCACGGCCGTTGCGGCTCTTCGGATTCGGGATGCTGGCATTGGGGGTGACCAGGGTATTGAAGGTGATCCCCCGCTCCGCCCATTTACGGTCCGACGCCAGAACGCTGTCGCTCTTGGTGTATTCAACACCGGCAATGACATAGCCCTTGCCGTCGGCGAACTTGCCACCGAACGTGCCGCTGAACTGCGTCTCCGCCCCGTCACCTTCCTCGGAAATACCATAGGATGCGTCAAATTCCGCGCCTTCGAAATCCTTCTTCAGGATGATGTTAACCACGCCGGCAACAGCTTCGGAGCCATACACGGCCGATGCACCACCGGTGATCACTTCCGTGCGCTCAACCATGCTGGTCGGGATGGTGTTCAGATCGACGGCGGCACTGTCGACAGCGCCGGAGACATGGCGCTTGCCATCAACCAGCACCAGCGTGCGGTTGGTGCCCAGGCCGCGCAGATCGACGCGGCTCTGACCGCCGACGAACAGGAAACCGCCGGAGCTCTGGCCGTTCAGGCTGGGCGCAAGCTGCGGTGCTGCCGACACCACGTCGGCCAGGTTGGTATAGCCAGAGAAGCGGATTTCCGTTTCGCTCATCACGTTCAACGGCACATTGGAATTCAGGTTGGACCGCGCAATGCGCGAACCGGTAACGACGATCTCTTCCAACTGCTCCTGAGCAACAGCGGTGCCCGTCAGTCCGACCGCCGCCCCCAGCATCAAAAGCCCGCGTAGTGCGCGTATGGTCTTGCTGTCCGTCTTTGTCATTGCATGCCTCTCCGATTGCGCCCGCCGGTTCTTCTATGGCGAGGGCGTGGTAAGGCCGCGATTGAGACATCGCGGAAGCAGGATGATCAAATAGTAATCGACATTAAAGAATCCAAATCAAGTGGTCGTGTTATATTTAACACCAATCATTTCATATTTGCAAAAATATCAGCAACATTAAAGCAAGATTCATTTATGGTAGTGTGATGAGAATTTATTCTTTCTTAATCACCGCCTTGCCCAACACACAGAGTGGCTGCTTCGTGGTTCGTTTATTTCAAGCAGTGGCACCCCCCGCCACCAGAAAGAAAAACGGCGGGTCCCGTGGGACCCGCCGTGAGTGATGAAGCAGAGATGACGACCCGGATCAGAACTTAACCGAGGTCGAGATGAAGAACCGCTGCCCCAACGCGTCATACGTGTTGGTGAAGCTGTTCTGCTGGGAACCGATCATCGTGTCGGGCAGCAGGCAGGGATCAACCGTGGTATTGCGGGTGGGGAAGCCGACCGCACCACCCTGATACAGCTTCAGCACGTTCGGCGCACGGATGGCCGACTGGTTAAAGTCCGTGGTGGTGGTGCAAAATCCGGTGGCGGCGTTGCAAGGGGTGGGCATTGGAGGAGCGGCTGGAGTGGAGTTGCGACACTTCCTCAAGCCTCAAAGACCCAACCAACGACCGATCGTCTCCAGAAGGCCAGTGAGGGCGATTTTCAACGCCTGCTGGCGGAAACCATATTGCAAGCCGAGATACCCTGGAGCGATTTCCTGATAGTCCCCCATGAGAGGCTAAAAGCCGCCAACACCCACGTCATGGGCGCCAAGTTAAAGCCGCCTCTCACAACAGCCATCCCGCTTCGACGTGAACCAAACAAACGCTAGCTGCCACCAGGGCCGGCAGAGAGGCGGTGTTCGGCCACGATCCGGGAAACCGTCGGCTGGCTGATACCATGCTTGCGGGCCATTTCAGCGCCGGTACGGTCGCCGGACAGGATGCTTTCCGCGATCTCCCGCCGCAGCACGGCGTCCAGCTTGCGCCGGCGGCCACCGATGCGTCCAGCCGCCCGGGCCTTGGCAAGGCCCGCGCCGGTGCGTTCCAGCAGCATCACCCGTTCGAACGCCGCAAAGGACCCGATCATCCGCATCAGCATATGGCCGGCTGGCCCGGTCGTTTCGATCCGTTCCGACAGGCTGCGGAAGCCTGCGCCCGCCTGGGCGATGCGGTCCAGCAGGTGCAGCGCCTCCTTGAATGACCGCGAAAGCTGATCCAGACCCGTGACCACGACGATATCGCCAGGTGACAGGCCATCCAGCAGGCGTTGCAGTTCGGGCCGGTCCCAGCGGCCCGCCGACACCGCCTCCGTCAGGATGCGCTCGCACCCGGCCTCACGCAGGGTGCGGATGGGGTTGGGATTTCCCGGTTCGTTCAGACGGGGAATGCGGGCATATCCGAACTGCATGGGCTTTTCCCTCCATTCGGCCCGGCTAAATGGCCAGACGTTGATTGGGCTGCAGGGTGACATGACGAACGGCACGGTCGGGCAGGCGCAGTGACACGCGTTGTCCCTGGGGCGAAATACCCAGCAATTCCTTGGGCGTACCATCCTTGGCGGTGATCAGCCGCGCGGCCCCGCCCTCCACCCGTGCCAGGGGCTTGCCCGACAGGGTCAAATCCGCGCCCTTGGCATCATAGGCGATGGACGCCGACCCGCCGCCATAGAGCGGCAGCGACAGGCGGGCACCCTGCGCCGCCTTATGGCCGGGCCGGATGTTCCAGGATAGGTCGCCCGTCCCCTCCACCACCCCGATCAGGCGCCAGGTGTAATCCACCATGACCAAGGCCGTGGGGGAGTAGTTAGGATGATCCTCGCCATGGGTGAAGATGCCGGTCTGCGGATCCATCTGCTGCCGGAAGCTCAGGTCAGACTGGATCGCTTCGCACCAGCGATCCATCATCTCCGTGAACTCCGCCGCCCGGCCATAATGATCCATCCAGCGGGGTGCGCGCAGCGCCGTCAGCCCCTGGCTGGCCCCGCCCCAGCTGTTGGCGGGGATGGGCCGCACGAAACTGGGATCATCCATGGCGATGGAGGACAGCGGATATTTGCCCCAGAAAGCCTGGGTATTATGCAGCTGTCGCGTCCACA
>CALRNG020000135.1:0-8481 GCA_943369495.1 Rhizobium sp. Q54 | reverse complement strand
ATATTAGTTCCACCTGGACCGGGAATATTGCGGAGAATTGTCCGGTCCCCGTGCTCATCGAGGGGCCGGACGCCACCCGGACCCTGATCGGCAATCCCGCATCGGAATGCAACCCGCCGATCAAGGTTTCCCTGACCAATCAAGCCCGCGACAACGTCATCAATGCATGATCTGACATGATGGTTCACCACGCCATCACCCTGCCTGAACCCGCAGGCCTTACAGCGGCAGATTAATCCCCCGCGCCGCCTCCAGCGTGGCGCCCGTCATATCAGCCCCGTCAAGGACGGTGGCGGACAGGTCGGCGCCCGTGAAGTCGGCCAGGGTCAGGTCGGCGTCGCGCAGGATGGCGGCGGCCAGACGGGCGCGGACGAGCGAGGTGCGCAGTTCGTGTCCACGCGCGGTCTTCAGCTTGGACAGGTTGGCCTTTTCCATGTTGGCATCGATCAGGTTCGCCCGGTCCATACAGGCGCCGCGCAGATCGGCGAAGCTGAGATTAGTGGAGCGCAGGTCGGCGCCCGACAGCTGTGCCGCCTGCATCTGGGCGCCGCGCAGGTCGGCACCGCGCAGATTGGCGCCCGTGGCCTTCATCAGGGTCAGGACGCGGCCCGCCATATCGCTGCCCGACAGGTCCAGGCCGCTGATATCCAGCTGGTGCCCCGCCTGCCCGCCGGTCGCCACCCATTGCGCATGGGCGCGCAGCATGGCGTCCAGCCGTTCGGGCGGCGGCGGGCTGTTGGGCACGGCATCCGGCGGTGGCGGGGCCGGCGGCAGGTCTGAAGGTTGTGCCACGCCGCGCTGTGCCGCCTCCTCATCGGTGCGGATGGCAGCCTGCAGGGCCTGGGCCGAGACCTTGGCCCCCGACAGGTCGGCCCCGCGCAGATCGGCATCGGCCAGATCGACACCGTCCATGTTGGCGGATTTGAACTGGGCGTCGCGCAGGTCAACACGAGCCAGCTGTGCGCCGGCCATGGTGGCGCCGGAGAAATCCGCCTCCCGCGCACACGACCCGGTCAGGCGCGCGCGCGTCAGGTCGGCATTGATCATAACGGCGGAGGAGATGTCGGCGGGCCCGATCTCCAGGCCCAGAACCTTGAAATCGGTGCGGGTGCTGACGGCCATGTTGCCGTCGCGCAGATCGCATTCCACCATCTTGGCGCCGCGCAGAATGGCCCCGCGCAGGCTGGCGGCGCGCAGGTCGGTTCGCACCAGCTGCGCGCCCGACAGGTCGGCACTGGACAGGTCACAGCCGAACAGATCGGCATAGTCCAGCTTTGCACCGACAAAGCTGGTGCCGCGCAGGATGGCGCCCGACAGGTTGGCATTGGTCAGGTTGCGGGCATTGAAGGACATGCCTGACAGATCGAAGAACGGCAGGCTCAGCTTCGCCCCACCCTGCATGCCCGACAGGTAGGCCAGATGCCGTTCGCACGCGCGATCCAGCTGCGCCTGGGTCAGGCGCACGCGGGGAGCGACATTGTTGCCATCTGCGGACATGGCGGCTTACCCGAACAAGGCGTCGATATCGGCCTGCGACACCGTCGCACCGGGCGCCGGAGGGGGCGGTGGCGGGGGCGGTGGGGGCGGTGGGGGCGGCGGTGGCGGAGGAGGAGGCGGTGGGGGCGGTGGCGGAGGTGGAGGCGGTGCCATTTCCTCCTCCGTCAGGCCCCAATCATCCATATTGTTCAGATCGTCATTGGCGTCGGCCTTGGCGGGCATGGCCGGGCCGTCCAGACTGTCGAACAGGGCATCGATATTGGCCTGGCTGACCGCTTCCAGCGCCGGGCCATGCAGCAGGTGCTTGTCCGGGCGGTCATCGTCGGGACGCAGGGCGATCAATCCGTCGGTGCCCAGCTTCTTGGCCCCGGCCTCCGTGTCCTCCACGCCCCAGATCTCGATCATGGTGTTCACGCGCTGCTCGATATAGCGCAGCGTGTTGACGACCTTGGTCGTGCGCTGACCGGTAATGTCCTGGAACGAGCAGGCGGTCATGATCTCGATGGTCTGGGCATCGATATCGTTGGTGATGTCGCTGGGCGGCAGACGGTTCACCAGCGCCTGAATACGCTCCGTCGCATTCAGAATGTCAGATGTTGCACGCTCCGTTGCGGTGACGATGGCGTCCAGCTCATTGGTGGCGGCCATGATGCGGTTGGCACCGGCATCCATGGGGCGCAGCTGCGCGATCTCCTGCCGCGTCTGTTCGATATAGTTGGAAAGCTGCTTCAGCTCTTCGCGCATGATGTGGATATGCGGGCTCTGATCCGCCACCGCGGCTGCCACCGCCGCACCACTACCGCCGATCCCCTGCAGGCGGCCCACCTGCTCCGTCATGCTGGACAGCAGGGCGCGCCAGTCATCCTGGGCCACGATGCGTGTCTGCCGGTCGCGCTGACGCAGGAAGGCGCGACCGCGGGCCGACGCCATCAGCGCCTCTTCCAGGGCAGCGAATTCCTTGTCGGAGAGTTCCAACGGATCCATGCCGCTGCTACCGCCAAGCCCCCACATCGGGCCACCCCTTTCAAACGACGCCAGAGCAAAGATGCCGCCAACGCAACGACCGAAGCAAGCCGCCTGTCATCGGTCCCCGGAACAATTGCCGAAGAATGAACCACGCCCCCGGATATTACAGTCGATAATTAAAAACGCCAAATTTCGCCATACTCATTTGTCATCTCCCGCTTCGGACGTGCGTCGCGGGGCCGCTCCGGTGTATTTTAACCCGCATGTCACAAGAGCGGCCGACCCAGCGGCCGGGTGGGGATGGAAAAAGCATGGATATTCTGATCGGCTTTCCCGAAGGGGCGGCATTGGCCGGCAACCTTGCGGCGCGCACGGGCCTGCCCCTGCACCAGGTTTCGCTGCACCGATTCCCTGATGGTGAAAGCCTGGTCCGGCTGGAGGCGGCACCCGAACGGGGCGTGATCGTGCGGTCGCTGGATCAGCCCAATGCCAAACTGGTGGAGTTGCAGTTCCTGGCCGGCGCCCTGCGTGAACGCGGCGCCAAGGAACTTACCCTGGTCGCCCCTTATCTGGCCTATATGCGTCAGGATATGGAGTTCCGGCCCGGCGAGGTGGTGAGCCAGCGCATCATGGGCCGCTGGCTGGGCGGGCTGTTCGACCGGATCATCACGGTCGATCCGCATCTGCACCGTACCCACGACCTGGGAGAGGTATTCCCCGGCGGCCGTTCCGCCGCCTTGACCGCCGGCCCCTTGCTGGGCGCCTGGGCCAGGGCGCAGGGGGCGGCGGACCAGGGCTGGGTCATCCTGGGCCCGGACGAAGAATCGGACCATCTGGTTGAAGGGGCGGCCAGGGCCGCCGGTGTGCAGGGTATTGTCGGGCTGAAGGTCCGGCGCGGCGACCATGACGTGTCCGTCGGCTTGGCCGAAGGTACCGACCTGACGGGCCGTACCGTCCTGTTCGTGGACGACATCATCAGTTCCGGCGGCACCCTGATCGATGCCGCCAAGGTCGCCTATGCCCATGGGGCGGCCCGCGTTCTGGCCGCGACGGTCCATGCCGTCTTCCCGACGGAGCGGCTGGAAGCCTTCAAGGCGGCGGGCATTGACAGGGTCGTGTCCGCCGACGGCATCCCGCATCCGACCAACGCCATCGGCCTGTCGGATCTGATTGCCGATTGTCTGGAGCGGCTGTAGGAGAACAGCATCATGGGACAGACCGCCCTTCACCTCCTATCCGGCCTCGCGATACTCCTGCTGGGCGTGGTCAAGGCGTCGGCCTGTAGCTGCGGCCCACCCACCGATGAACTGATGGCCTCCCTGATTCGCGCCAACCATGTGATCGTGTTTGGGCAAGTTACCAGCCGGGAGGAAGTTAAACCTACGGACGGTTTGGTCATTCTGCCCAATGGCGAGAAGGTTCGGCGCTGGACCCTGGTGCAACCCTGGTTGTCGCATCATGTGGCGGTGGTGGATTGGTTCAGTGGCGCGGAACACCCCCTGACCCGCGACGATCATGGGACCGTCACCATCCACACCGAACACCCGTACCGCTCATCCTGCGGCTTCCAGCTGCCTGTCGGCATTCCGATGATGATCATCGCCGGCGTCGAGGATGAGCGGCTGGTGACTTCCTTCTGCCCCCAGAACGGGCGCCACGAAAATGATCTGGCTGGCGCGCGGGCGGTGATCGACAGGGTCCGGCGCCTGATCGAAACCCAGGCGTCAGGCGGTGACCCGCCTCAAAAGCACCACTGAACCCCGTATCAGCCCCACGGTGACCTGCTCTTCTGGCGACCACCAGCGTCGGGAACGCTGCCGCCCCGGCGGCTGGGCGTACTGGCCGGGCGCAGCGGGGGGACGGAACCGCCCATCATCATGGAACGCAGGCGGCGCACGCGTTCGGCTGTGCTGGGGTGGGTGGAGAACAGGCTGTCCATGCCCCGGCCATGCAACGGGTTGATGATGAATATATGCGCGGTGGCGGGATTGTTTTCCGCCGCCTGATTGGTCACCCGCGCCGCCGTGCCCTGCATACCTTCCAGCGCATCGGCCAGCCAGTCGGGCCGGCCACTGATCTCGGCACCCATGCGGTCGGCTTCATACTCGCGTGAGCGGCTGATGGCCATCTGCACCATCATGGCGGCAATCGGGGCCAGGATGGAGACCAGGATCACCCCGACAAAGCCCAGCGGGTTGCTGCGATTCTCCCCATTGGAATGGGAACCGCCGAAAAACATGGCAAAATTGGCCAGCATGGACAGGGCACCGGCCAGCGTCGCCGTGACCGTCATGATCAGCGTGTCGTGATTCTTGATATGGGCCAGCTCATGCGCCATCACCCCCGCCACCTCCTCCGCTGACAGCCGGTTCAACAAACCCGTGGTCGCGGCAACCGCTGCATTTTCCGGGTTGCGGCCCGTGGCAAAGGCGTTGGGCTGGTCATTATCAATGATATAGACCTTGGGCATGGGCAGTTCGGCCCGCTGCGCCAGACGCTGCACCATTGTGTAGAATTGCGGTGCCGTGGCGGCATCCACCTGGCGCGCGCCATACATGCGCAGCACCATCTTGTCGGAATTCCAATAGGCAAAGGCGTTCATGGCCACGGCCACGCCCAACGCGATGACCATGCCCGACTGCCCGCCCAGCATGAAACCGACAGCCAGGAAAAGGCCCGTCAGTCCAGCCAGCAGCATGGCGGTACGGAAATAGCCGTTCATTTCTTAACCCTAAGGCTCCTTCGTGCCTGAACCGTTACGTAGCCTTGATCGGCTACAGAGAGAGATATGGCCCCTGCCCTGCCCACATCAAGACTTGGCAGCCGTGACCCGCCGCGCCATATCTGCGGCAGACCATGAAGGAGAGCACTATGAGCGAAGAGAAAAAGGCAGCAGAGCCCGCCGTCACCGAACAGGCCCCGGTCCGCAAGCAGCCTATCACCCAGCCCCCCGGCGAAATCGGCGGTCCCGCCGGACCGGAACCGACCCGCTTCGGCGACTGGGAATTCAAAGGGCGTTGCAGCGACTTCTGATCTCGATGGTTGCATTCACGCCTACTAGTCGACTCACATTGCGTTAATGATCCTAAGTGTATTCAACTTAGGACGATGGTCATAGAATTCTGTTCCGTTCCGGACAGCTTCAGCTTAGATTATGCCGAAGCTCCACCACCGGATCGCCGATACCCATGTTGCGCCCGCGCCCCTTTCTGCTGTCGGCCCTGGCCGCTGCCCTGCTGATGCTGGGTGCGGTGCCGTCGCTGGCGGTCAGCCGGATCAGCGGCCCACTGGCGGCACGGGTGACGGAAGTGGTGGATGGCGATACGCTGGGCGTGCGCGTCACCATCTGGCTGGACCAGGAAGTGACGACCAGGGTCCGTGTCGATGGCATCGACACGCCGGAAAGCCGGTCCGACTGCGCCGACGAAAAGCGGATGGCGCAGGAGGCGCGGCAGAAGCTGGCAACCTTGGTGGCGCCTGCGACGGAAGGCAAAGGCGACGGCACCATCCGCCTGCATGATGTCGAGCATGACAAGTTTGGCGGGCGGGTGCGGGCACGGGTGACGCTGGCCGACGGGTCCGATCTGGCCCAGGCCATGATCAAAGCCGGCCATGCCCGACCCTACAAGGGTGGCAAGCGCCAGCCCTGGTGTGCGGGCAGCTGACCTGGCGCTGCGTGCATAAGGGTTCAGCCATGCGACAAACCCTTGCCCGCCCATGCTTTGCGTACATTGTTGCGGCTTGACTCCGATTTGGCCCTGCCTATACTCCGCGCCTCTGATCCTGACCCAAAGGGATTGGACGCGTGCGATCATGCCCGCCCGTCAGCCTGGAAAGGCTGGGGGAGGATCATGTCGTGCGTATGCATTTGGAGGCCCTGGCATGCGCCCGGGTTTATTCGGATGAGATGTCCCGAAGCCGACCGGACGCCCCGCCACGGGTACCGGAGCCGGCAGGCGGGATGTGGACGAAGATCGTCCGGTCATCGTGGCCGGACATAACGAGGAGAAGACACGTGGCGCGTATCGCTGGCGTCAATATCCCCACGGCTAAGCGTGTGGTTATCGCCCTTCAGTACATTCACGGCATTGGTCCGAAGTTCGCTTCCGAGATCTGCACCAAGGTTGGTATTCCGGCCGAACGTCGCGTCAATCAGTTGACCGACGACGAAGTCCTGCGCATCCGCGAGACCATCGACAGCGACTATAAGGTCGAAGGCGACCTGCGTCGTGAAACCGCCATGAACATCAAGCGTCTGATGGACATGGTGGCCTATCGTGGTCTGCGTCACCGCAAGGGCCTGCCTGTCCGTGGCCAGCGCACGCATACCAATGCGCGCACCCGCAAGGGCCCGGCCAAGCCGATCGCCGGCAAGAAGAAGTAAGAGACGGAGTAAGACCAAATGGCCAAGCCCAATGCCAACGCCGCACGTCTTCGCCGTCGCGAGCGCAAGAACATCACCTCTGGCGTCGCTCATGTGAACGCCAGCTTCAACAACACCATGATCACCATCACCGACGCCCAGGGCAACACCATTGCCTGGTCCTCGTCGGGCACGATGGGCTTCAAGGGTTCGCGCAAGTCCACGCCCTACGCTGCCCAGATGGCTGCCGAGGACGCGGGCCGCAAGGCCCAGGAGCATGGCATGAAGACGCTGGAAGTCGAAGTGAAGGGTCCGGGTTCGGGCCGTGAATCGGCTCTGCGCGCCCTGCAGTCGGTCGGTTTCCAGATCACGTCCATCCGCGACGTGACGCCGATCCCGCACAACGGCGTTCGCCCGCCGAAGAAGCGCCGCGTCTGATTTTTGTACCTACTCGTCCCGGAACAGCATCCGTTCGGGAAAAGTGGGCGCACGCCATCGCGCCCACCCAGAATTGAACGGAAACCCCTGTTCCGGGACGTTGTTCTACCCCGATGGCATGAGGCACAGCTGTGATTCAGAAGAACTGGCAGACTCTCGAAAAGCCGAACAAGTTGGAAATCACGCCGGGCAACGACCCGAAGCGTGAAGCCATGATCGTTGCTGGCCCGCTGGAGCGTGGTTTCGCTCTGACGCTGGGCAATTCGCTGCGTCGCGTCCTGCTGTCGTCGTTGCAGGGTGCCGCCGTCACGTCGATCCATATCGACGGCGTGCTGCATGAATTCTCTTCGATCCCCGGCGTGCGCGAAGATGTGACGGACATCGTCCTGAACATCAAGGCCATGGCGCTGAAGATGGGTGCCGAAGGCCCCCGCCGCATGCGTCTGCGCGCCGAAGGTCCGTGCAACGTTGTTGCCGGCATGATCGACACCGGTGCCGATATCGAGGTGCTGGATCCCGATCACGTCATCTGCACGCTGGATGCCGGCGCGCGGCTGAACATGGAACTGACCGTTCATTCGGGCAAGGGTTACATCCCCGCCTCGCTGAACCGTCCTGAAGATGCCCCGATCGGCCTGATCCCGGTGGACAGCATTTTCTCCCCCGTCCGCAAGGTCGCCTACAAGGTGGAAAACACCCGCGTCGGCCAGACCACGGACTATGACAAGCTGCTGCTGACCGTTGAGACCAACGGCGCGGTCACGCCGGAAGACGCGGTGGCCATCGCCGCCCGCATCCTGCAGGACCAGCTGCAGATGTTCATCAATTTCGAGGAGCCGCAGGCAGCCGTGGCCGAGTCGAAGGCGGACGAGATCCCCTTCAACAAGAACCTGCTGCGCAAGGTGGACGAGCTGGAACTGTCGGTCCGTTCGGCCAACTGCCTCAAGAACGACAACATCGTCTATATCGGCGATCTGGTGCAGAAGACCGAGGCGGAGATGCTCCGTACCCCGAACTTCGGCCGCAAGTCGCTGAACGAAATCAAGGAAGTGCTGGCCCAGATGGGTCTGCATCTCGGCATGGAAATCCCGAACTGGCCGCCCGAGAATATCGAGGACCTGGCCAAGCGTCTGGAAGAGCCGTACTGAGCTTGACCTTGTCGGCGGCGGTCCCTATGGTCCGCCGCCTCAATTCAGGGAAGACTAAACCATGTTTGG
>CALRNG020000134.1:0-8583 GCA_943369495.1 Rhizobium sp. Q54 | reverse complement strand
CGGTGATCAGGTCGGTCTTCACGACGATGGAGACATCGGTGGTGTTGAACTGGTGGTCGACCACCGCCCCTTCACCGACGAAGCCGCCCACGCGCAGATAGCCCTTGATCAGGGCCGGCACCTCGTTGATGCCACGGCGGGGGTCGATCTCATGCTCTTCCATCATCGCCATTTCAACATAGCGGTGCGGCAGGGCCACCGGGCGCAGGGCCGGCGGGGCCAGATGATGGTAGTAGAGATAAGAGAGCGGCAGGGCCAGGGCCTTCGGGTCGGTGCCCGGCAGGCTGGCGCAACCGAACATCAGCTTGATGTCATAATGGGCGGAGTAGGCGGCGATGCCGCGCCACAGCAGCTGCATGGTGCCACGGCTGCGGTAATTCACATCCACGCAGGACCGGCCCAGTTCCAACACCTCACCGGGATACTCCTCGATCCGGGAGATATCGTATTCGTCGGAGGAGTAGAAGGACCCGGCGCGGGCCGCGGTCGCCCGGCGGATCAGGCGGTAGGTGCCAACCACGGCGTCGGTGCCGTCGCCCAGGCTGCGGTCAATGACCAGCAGATGGTCGCACAGCGTGTCGAACATGTCGAAGTCACGCCGCTGGGCCATCATCTCCGCCGATGGCTTGGCCGCCATCTCTTCGTAGAAGACGCGGAAGCGCAGGCGCTGGGCCGCGGTGACCTCTGCGGCGGTCTCCGCCAGACGGACCTCCAGATTGCCGGAACGTATCTCGCCGGAAATCAGGGCTTCAGTGGAAAGGATGTCAGCCATGCTCTCACATATTCTGGGTCGCCGGCATTTGTCGGCTGCGGCCGTTCCGGCCTCCCTCTCCGTCTTTCACGAAGCATGGGTGCCACGGTCGCCGCCACACGCATTGGCATAACACGAAGCGGCGCGGGCCGGTCAACCCACTGTGTCACACCACAGGGGCTGATCACGAAAGTTTCATGCCCTTGTCCCGCAACTTTCAAAGATATAGCCGGCTCGCGGGTAGGTCCGCCATGGTGCCATGCGCAAATCACAGGGGTTTGACCCTACCATTTCGGTCCCCCGGAAAGAGAAGGGGGCGACCCGAAGGCCGCCCCCTTATCCTTGCTGCCAGTCCCGCAGGTGGCGGGATTGCCAATCTTTACTCGTCGTCGCCGGCACGGCGGGCGCGGGTGCCCAGACCGATCTGCTTGGCCAGACGCGAACGCTGTTTGGCATAGTTGGGGGCCACCATCGGATAGTCCGGCGGCAGGCCCCAGCGGTCGCGGTATTCTTCCGGCGACATATTGTAGGCCGTCTTCAGATGGCGCTTCAGCATTTTCAGCTTCTTCCCATCTTCCAGACAGATAATGTACTCAGGCGTCACCGACTTCTTGATAGCGACTGCCGGCTGCGGCTTCTCGCTCTGCACTACCGGCTCAGTGCCAATGTTGGCCAGCGCGCGGTAAACCTGATCAATCAAACCCGGAAGATCGTTGATTGCGACTGTATTGTTCGAAACATGGGCCGCGACGATTTCGGTCGTGAGAGACAAAAGCTCGGGCGAGGACGATGCGTTGGTCATGTATGATTGCTCCAACCAAGAAACTCGATGGTGATATAAGTCTTATCGGAACGTCATGCAATATCGATTTGGTACGTCTTCAAAGGAATCGAACATCGTGGAAAACATTGCCGACCAGTTCCTCGACATCACCTCGCTTGTCTGTCCTATGACATTCGTGCGTACGAAACTTGCCGTCGAGCGGCTCCATTCCGGCCAAATCATTGAAGTACGTATGAATTTTGGCGAACCTTCGCGTAATGTTCCAGCCAGTCTGCGGGAACACGGCTATGTCGTTGCCGATCCGCAACCGGAGAATCCCGAGAGTCCCGAAGGGGTTCAGCGGCTTTTGGTCAAGAAGCCTTAACCTTAAAGGCTTAGGCTAGGTCAATTACCATGACGTTTGCGTCAATTGACTGCCCCGCATGCTGATAATAACCGCGCCGCCGGCCGGCATTCGTGAAGCCGTTGGAAGCATAAAGCGACTGTGCCGCTGTATTGGTGACCGCAACTTCTAAGAAGGTTCGGGCGACTCCGTTTTCCTTCAGATAGGTCAGGCCATGGCGCAGCAGCTTGGCGCCCAGCCCCCGGCCACGGGCGCGGGGGTCGGTGCCGATGGTCAACAACTCCCCCTCGTCCAGCACCTGTCGCCACAGCGACAGGGCGCGGGGAACGCCCTCTTCCATCAGGATGAAACCCGCGATGCTGGGCGTGGTCAGGAACCCCGCGAAGGCCGGCGCATCCCAGGCCGGGCCGGACAGGGCAGGATCGGCAAAGGCCAGTTCATGCAGGGCCGCCATGACATCGGCATGTGCGGGGCCTGCGGAGATGATCTCGACCGTCGCCGCCATCGCTCAACCTTGCTTGGGCAGGGTGACGTCGGGTGGGCGCAGGTAGAAAGGGTCGGCGACGCGGGCTGTGATGCCGGCGGCATCCTGCATCGCCGCAATGCGCGCGGTGGCCAGTGCCTCTGCTGAACCCGTCGTTTCCCGGATCGTGACCGCACTGTGCCAGACGCCCAGCGCCTGTGCCGTCCGTGCAGCGGCATCACCCACGATCAGCAGCGGCCCTGTCGGCAGGTGGGCGACGGCAAAGGCGGGCAGGTCGGCGGGCAGCACATCCGCTGGGTTGGCCAGGGGGCAGAGATCGGCACTGAAAGGCTGCACGAACAGATCGTCGCGACGGCTTTCAATGGCGGCCAGCAGCGTGTGGCCGGCGCGGACATCGGCTTCCAGCCCATACACGGCGGCCTCCAGCGTCGTCACACCCACCAGGGGGCAGTTGGCCGCCAGCGCAAAGCCACGGGCAGCGGCCAGGCCTACGCGCAGGCCTGTGAAGGTGCCGGGACCCACCGTCACGCCGATGCGCGACAGGTCGGCAAAGCCAATCCCGGCCTCTGCCATCGTGTCCTGCACCATGGGCACCAGCTTTTCTGCCAGGCCGCGCTGCATCATCTCCGCCCGCACCGCCAGGGTACAGCCCGAGGCGGCATCCCACAGGGCAACGGCGCAGGCGCTGGTCGCCGTATCCAGGCCAAGCGTGATCATGTTCCGCCGCTTCGCTTCATCTGTTCCCTCAAACGACGGCCTCCAACAGCATGAGCCGAAGTCTCATGCTGTTGGTATAAGGTCGTTACAGCAACAACAAGGGTGAACCATGCGGTTCGTCACCATTGCCCCGCCGGCCTTCGATGTCGATCTCGACCTTCGCTATGCCACGGCGGATAATCTTACGGGAAGGCCGATCTTCGCGAAGTCGGTCTGCCTCCTTCATTCCGATGCGGCGGCGGCATTGGCGCGCGCCATCCGGCTGGCGGCAGCACAGGGGCTGCGGTTGCATATCTTTGACGGTTACCGCCCGCCGGCGGCGCAATGGGCGCTGTGGAACGTACTGCCAGATCCGACCTTCATCGCCGATCCGCGTGTCGGGTCCAGCCACGGGCGGGGCGTGGCCATCGATCTGACCCTGGCGCAGGCGGATGGCACCCGGTTGGAGATGGGGACGGGCTTTGATGATATGCGGCCCATCGCGTGGCATGCCGATATCAGCATTCCGGTGGAGGCGCAGCGCAACCGCGCCCTGCTGCTGGGCATCATGGTCGCCGCAGGCTGGCAGCACTACGCCTATGAATGGTGGCACTACCAGTTGCCAGGCGCGTCCACTTACCCGTTGGTGGAGGATGGGGTGCTGGGCCCATCGCTGATGGGTTCGGCGACCGCGTCGCCGGGGTAAAAGGCGCGGGTGAAGTACAGGCCGTCGGCAGGGGCCGTCTGTCCCGCCGCCGAGCGGTCGCGGGCGTCCAGGGCCGCCGACACATCATCGGCGGTCCAGCGTCCTTCGCCCACCATCTTCAAGGTACCGACCATGTTGCGGACCTGATGGTGCAGGAAGGACCGGGCGCGGGCCACAATCCGCACCTCGTCCTCCACACGGGTCACCGACAGTTCGGCCAGGGTCTTCACGGGGCTTGCCGCCTGGCAGAGCGAGGCGCGGAAGCTGGTGAAATCATGCCGGCCGATCAGGCGCTGGGCCGCCTGGTGCATGGCGTCTGCGTCCAGCGGGTGGGAAACCAGCCAGGACCGCCCGGCATCGAGTGCCAGCGGCGACCGCCGGTTGGTGATGCGGTAAAGATAGGCGCGGCCGATACAGGTAAAGCGGGCATGGAAATCGCCCTCCATCGCGTCGGCCTTCAGCACCGCGATGGGGTTGGGCTTCAGGTGATAGTTGAGCGCGTCGCGCACCTTCTCCGCGCTGACCTGTTTTTCCAGGTCGAAGCTGGCTACCATGCCGGTGGCATGCACACCGCTGTCGGTGCGGCCCGCCGCATGGACCGTCACGGTTTCCTGGGCGAAGCGCCGCACCGCCTCTTCCAGGCAGCCCTGGACGGAGGGGCCATGATCCTGCCGCTGCCAGCCCAGGAAGGGGCTGCCATTGAACTCGACGGTGATTTTCCAGCGCTGGGCCATGGGGCGGGTAACTTTCGACAGGGGCGGCACAGCGATGCCGCCCGCCAGCCCGCCCGTCAACATTGAACATAATTCATTTGCGGTGTCGGCCATCACACCTGTGTCATGATGCCCGTGTTAGAGCTGTTTTCGGTTGACCGGGAACAGCTCCGGCGGCGACTGCCGCCGCGCCGCACGTGCGGCGTAGCCAAGCTGCGGATGCAGCGCCGGCGAGTGAGGAATGCGCCCTAGCGTCCGGCCAAGGTTAAGGCCAGAAGGGCAACAAGAAGAGGGGGGCCGGGCAATGGCCAAATATGATTGGATCGGTGAGGCGCTGGTGAATTCCATCACCCAGGTGCTGGTACCGACCTTTGTCGACTTGATGGCCGATCTGGGGCGTGAGGCGGTGGACGCGGTGCGCGGACTGGACCTGCAGCCCATCCCCGGCAGCATTTTCGCCGACAAGCTGTCGGGCACCGCCGGCAATGACCTGTTCGTGACAGGGGCCGGTGCCGATACGATCCGGGCGGGGGCCGGGACCGATGTGATCGTGGCCGGCAAGGGCGACGATGTCATTGATGGGGGTGTCGGTTCCGACGTGATGTCGGGCGGCAGCGGCAATGACCGCTTCGTCTTCACCAGTATCGCCCTGGTGGCCGGGGATCAGGACCTGGTGGTTGATGCCAAGGTTGGGGAGCGGCTGGATTTCGACACGGCCTCCGAATCGCTGCTGCGCATCGGCGGGGTGACCCTGTCGGCCCTGACGGCGAATAGCACCGTCCCGACCTTCCTGCAGGCAGGATTCACCAATGTCGCGCAGATCGACGGCCATCTGGTCATCGATCTGAACAATGATGGCCGGTACGACACCGCCAATGATTACAAGATCATCATCCCGGACGGGTTCAGCCTGCGTTACGACGCGGGTGCGGACTGGTTCGTGATCGCCTGATACTTCAAAAGCGCAAGGCGGCGGTCAGGCCCCTGGCCCCACCCAGCGTGAATTCATGGCCCAATTGGTGGGCGATATGCTGGCAGAGCGTCAGGCCCAGCCCCAATCCCCGCCGCGCCGTTCCTGGCCGTTCCAGCCGCCCGCCCGGTTCCAGGACCAGGGCGCGCTGATCCGCCGGAACCCCTTCGCCATCATCGGCCACTAGCAAGGCTGGCCCGTCGGCCCGCCGCACGCCCACCAGGATGCGGCGGCCAGGGGCGCCATGGGTGATGGCATTCTCGATCAAGGCGCGCAGCAACCGGTCCAGCATCACGGGATCGGTCTCCACTACCAAACCGGATTGGACAAGGCGGATGGGTCGCCCCGCCTGCGCCGCCCCTTCCGCCAGTTCGCCCGTGACACGGGCCAGCAAGGGGGACAAGGGCACCTGCTCCCGGCGCAGTTTGGCACTGCCGCTGGCCAAGGATGCCAGCGTCAGCACCTGATCCATCTGTGCCGCCCCGATCTCCAGCGCTTCTTCCAGGCGACCGGCCAGCTCCACCTCTTTGGGGTCGGCCAATTTCATCTGCAGCAGGTTCAAGAACAGGCGCATAGCCTGAAACGGCTGCCGCAGGTCGTGGCCGACGGCGGCGAGAAGGCGGATCGGGTCGATCGGGGTGGGGCTGGTCATGCTCTGCCGCTGCCTTGGAAACCGGCCAGACTGTGGCGGGCTTACGCCTACCAGCCTTAACACTGACCGATGGTCAGTGTTAAGGCGGCCCTCAAGCGCCGGGCGGGCGCATCCGCGCCCTTGGCTTGCGCGCCACGTGGCGCGGGCCGGCAGTCGCCGGCCTCCAAGCCGAGCGGCTTGGCATTACACCGCAGCGTCCAGCCCGACCCGCCCACCCCGTCAAAGGGTCATACGTAATCAGCCGGTACCGCCGCGGCGGCGCGGTATTCTTCCTTCATGCGGGCCACCAGTTCGGCCACGGGCGGGGCATCATGGATCGTGCCGATGCCCTGACCGGCGGACCAGATATCCTTCCAGGCCTTCTTCTTCGACCAATCCTCAATGGACAGGTTGGGATCGGCCTTGCCGCCGGAAATGGCGTTCACGTCGATGC
The DNA here is from genome assembly GCA_943369495.1 of Rhizobium sp. Q54. GTDB lineage: Bacteria > Pseudomonadota > Alphaproteobacteria > Azospirillales > Azospirillaceae > Niveispirillum. Next base: position 2,051 of record CALRNG020000134.1, on the reverse strand, counting down.
CATTGGCGGCGACGCTGGGGCCCAGATAATTGCCGGGGATACCGCTGAACATCGGCGTGTAGACGATGTCCGCACCCGTATGGTCGATGATCATCTGCTTATACGCATCGGGCGCGTTGCCCTCTGCGGTGGCGATGAAGCGGGTGCCGATATAGGCGAAGTCGGCCCCCAGCACCTCTGCGGCCCGCACCTGCGCGCCCGACGACATGGCGCCGGCCAGCACCACGGGACCGTCGAAGAATTCCCGCACTTCCGACAGCAGGGCGAAGGGCGACATGGTGCCGGCATGGCCGCCGGCGCCAGCCGCCACCAGGATCAGCCCATCCACGCCCACCTCGATGGCCTTCTTGGCGTGGCGGATATTGGTGACGTCGTGGAAGACCAGCCCGCCATAGGAATGAACCGCCTCCACAATACCCACGGGTGCGCCAACCGACGTGATGATCAGCGGCACCTTATGCTTCACCATCAACTCCACATCGCCCTGGAGTCGGGTGTTGGAGCGGTGCACGATCAGGTTCACGCCGAACGGCGCCACCGGCTTGTCCGGGTTGGCGGCGGCGTACTCGGCCAACTCAGCGCTGATCTTGGTCAGCCATTCATCCAGCGTTTCCGACTGCCGCGCATTCAGGCTGGGGAAGGTGCCGATGATGCCGGCCTTGCATTCGGCCAGCACCAGCTCCGGGTAGGAGACGATGAACATGGGCGACGCGATGACGGGCAGCGACAGCTTTCCCTTGAACTGGCTGGGCATGGGCATCTTCGGTCATTCCTCCTGATGGTGCATTGGCTGCGGTTAAACGCGCGATTGCTTATGATGGGATGATTTTAGCACGCTCGTTCGCATACTGCCAGAACCTCGGTGGCGGGCGCATGGCGGCCCCACCGGCGGGCGGCGTTGCGCCGGGGGGCTGCGGCGTTGCATTCTCCGCCGCGACTTGAAATCCAAGGGCCGGATCCATGCAGGACTTCCTCTCCATCCATCCCGAAGTGGCGGCAGCGCTGAAGGCCGGAAAGGCCGTCGTGGCGCTGGAATCGACCGTGATCAGCCATGGCCTGCCCTATCCGGCCAATGTGGAGACGGCCAAGGCCCTGGAAGCCGCCATCCGTGCCGAAGGGGCCGTACCGGCCACCATCGCCGTGCTGGATGGTCGCATCCGTGTCGGTCTGGATGCTGATGATATTGAACGTCTGGCCCAGCCGGGTGTGCGCAAGGTCAGCCGCCGTGACCTGCCCGTGGCCCTGGCCCAGGGGGCCGACGGCGCCACCACGGTGGCGGCCACCATGATCGGTGCGGCGCTGGCCGGCATCGCGGTATTCGCCACGGGTGGTATCGGCGGCGTGCATCGCGGGGTGGAAACCACGCTGGATATCTCCGCCGATCTGGAAGAACTGGCCGCGACCGACGTCGCGGTTGTCTGTGCCGGGGCCAAGGCCATCCTGGATCTGCCGCGCACCCTGGAATATCTGGAAACCAAGGGCGTGCCGGTTATCGGCTTTGGCACCGACCGGTTCCCCGCCTTCTATACGGCATCGTTGCCGCTGCCTGTCGATGGCCGCTGTGATTCGGCCGATGAGGCGGCCCGGATCTTACGCGCCAAATGGCAGCTGGGCCTGGGCGGTGGCGTCGTCATCGGCGTGCCCATCCCCGACGATGCCGCACTTGATGCCGAAGCGGTGGAAGCCGCCATCGCCCAGGCGGTGGGCGAGGCCGAGGCCCAGGGCGTGCGCGGCAAGGCGCTGACGCCCTTCCTGCTGAAGCGCATGGAAGAACTGACGGGTGGGGCCAGTCTGGCCGCCAACCGCGCCCTGCTGCTGAACAATGCCAAGGTGGGGGCGCGCATCGCCGTCGCCTATGCCGCGCAGAAGTCGGCGCTCACCCTGCCCAAGAAGGTTGTCACCGCCAAGCGTCCGCCGGGTTACTGAACCCGCCCAGGCCAGCGGAAGAGCAGGGTTGCAGCCGTAACCCCTGTCCCCCGTTGACTCCTTACCCCTTCACCACTATAGAACGCGCTTCGTTTTAGACGTCAGCAGTTCCAAGACCGGAGTAA
>CALRNG020000133.1:0-8588 GCA_943369495.1 Rhizobium sp. Q54 | reverse complement strand
GTTGTCGTTGCAAAACGAAACATGGCGCGATTACCACGCTCCAACGCCACACCAACCTGGAGCCAATCCCAAGGCTTGTAATCGATCCCGATATTCACCGGTATCGACTGTTTCAGGTCATTGTCCAGCGGCTCGCTCTGATAGTCGTTCGGATCATATTCCAGCTTCAGCAGCAGCCCTTCCACCGGCGTCTGCCAGGACACGCCGCCGAACAGGGACACCGGTCCCCGGAAGAAATCCGTGGACAAGGCGCCGCCGCCCGCCGTGAACCCGGTGGGACGTTCCTTGAACTTGCTAGAGATCAGACCCAGCGGATTGCCGAAATGATCCTGGGTACCCATATTGCCCCAGCCCATGCCGAACGACACATCAAAGTCGCCGAAGCTTTGATCCGCAACGATATATTCGGAACCGAAAAGACCTGTACCAGCAATATCGCGCAGGCCGACGGCAACATTGGGCCAGGACGCGTCACCCTCCACCAGCCGCAGCTTCACGTCGATGCCACGGTCCTTATAGGACTGGTCGCCCGAAAAATCCTCCGGGCCGTAAAAGCGGTTGGCGACGCTGGTATAGCGCAGGGTCGCTTCCAGCCAGGGCAGGCCCTGCACCGTGATGAAATAGCGCGAATAGGGCCAGACATAGGTAAAGCCGGCATAGGCCTGCCCATCCGGCGCTGCCCGGGCAACGGGGGTCTGAATAAGGCCGGTACCCCCGAAATCGTTCACCGTCGCCGGTGGCCGCCACGGCAGGAAGGGGTTGTTCTCCTGGGCGGCACCCGGGGCCGCCATCGCCAGAAGTGCGATGGCGGCGGTTGCCGTCCTGCCGAAGCGGAACATGGTCACGATCTATTCGCCTCAGTTCCGGGAAATGACGGCCAGCGAGGCCGCCGACAGGGCCAGATCGCTCAACAGGCCCACGACCGTACGGGTCATGGTCAGGAAGTTGAACGGCTGCGGATCACGCGGGACGACAATGGTGGAACCCGGCGGGATCGGGATGCTTCCGTCGCTGAAACGGCCCAGATCCAGAGGTTCGGACTCGCCATTGGGATAGATCACGAACGCGTCCGACTCCTCCGCCGCCGATGTGGCGCCGCCGGCCATCTTGATGTAATCGCGGGCTGTCTTGCCGCTCTTGAACATCACGGAGCCGGAATTCAGCACCTCGCCCGACACGGTCACATGCGAAGGCCGCTTGGGGATTGTCAGCACGTCACCCGGCTCCAGTACGAAATCCAGCTCCGGACGGGCGGCCAGAACGGTGGGGTCGACCTCCACCACCACGCGGCCCACAGCGCGTGCGCTCTTCAGACTGTTCACCAGACTCTGCAGGAAAGGCAGGGCCTGACGGGCCTGCTCCGCTTCCTGACCCGAGGCGCTGGCCATGACGCTGGGGATGGACTGTTCCAGTTCCCGGGCCGCACGGCGGAAGCCGGCCTCCTCCGCATCGCGCACCCGCTCGCGTGTGAAGACCGCGCCATAGGGATAGGCTTCGGACGTCAGGCCATCGACCCGGCGCAGCAGGTCGGACAGGCGCTCGCCGCGCTTGATGTCATACCGACCGGGACGCAGCACCTCACCGGCCACCCTCACCACACCGACCTCGCGCTTGGCAACGCGGGCGGCAACGCGGACCACATCCCCGGGGTTGAGCGTCGACTGATTGAGCTGACGCAGGCTCATGTCGCCCGTGCGATCGCCCTGGACAGTGGTCATCTCCACCGCGTCGGGATCCGCATCCAGTGTGACGCCGCCCACGGCCTTCAGCACGGTGTCGGCCTTGGCGCCCGGTACAACCGGATACACGCCGGGAAACCGCACCTCGCCCTCGATCGAGATGGCGTATTCCAGCAGGAAGGGCAGCAGGTCGGGATGGCGGTGGAAGATGCGGGGGCAGGACCGGATATCGATCACCGACGTATCCCCCAGATACCGGGCGCCGGTCCGCATCGCCACGGCATAACGCTGCTGCAACCCTTCAGAGGCGAGGGAAGCCAGGGTCTGAAGGCCGCCACATTCGACATCGGATTCGACAAGACGAACCCCCGCCGGATTGGTCGGATCCTGATAGGTGCCGATCAGACGGCGCGGGCGACCGGTACCGTCGCTCTCCCGTCCATCCTGAAAATCGTCCCGCGGCGCCACCACCTGACGGTCACGTTCCTGCTGATAGGCTTCATAGGCATCGAAACCTGTGCCGGCCGACCGCTCCTGATTGCGGCGGGATTGTCCCGGCTGGCCGGTCTGGCGGCTGTTTGTCTCATCCGTCGGCAGCACGGTGGCACCGGCCATGGCCAGCTTCTCACCGGTGATGGTCCGATCCACGGCCAGTTTCACACTAGGCGGCTGTTCACCGCGCAGCACGGCCTGAACATCGGCCGACCCCAGATAGCGGATGTCGGCCTGGCTCAGTACGATGACCCGGTCGCGCTCCCGCAGGGAAACATTCATGGACCCATCCATGACACGCTGCAGATCAACCGGCACATAACGGCGTTGGCGTGTGACCGGATCCTCCGTGTCGATGACGGCCATCGGCAGGTACGGGTTGGCCGACAGGACATAGGGTTCGCCCACGACATCGCGCAAGGTCTTGGCCTGGGACAGCCCACGCCCGCCCGGCATTTCCGCCGCCCCTTCCAGGGCAAAGGCGTCGCGGGGCAATTCGACCTTGAGGATGTCGCCGGCCAGAACCTTGGTATTGCCACCGGCGGCGTTGATAACCTGATTGCGGCCCGCCTTGTCGAGACGCAGAATATCGATGCGGTTGCCGCGCGCACGCTGCGCGCCACCCGCCAGCTCCAACACCGCCGACAGACCGGCCTGGCTGGCTTTCAGCTCATAAATGCCGGGACGAACGACATCGCCCTGGATCGCCACGGTCTCACCGATGGCGGGGACCACGATCTGGTCACCATCCTGAAGCCGAAGGTCATTCATAGCGCGGCTGCCCAGCAGCACCTCATAAAGGTCAATGGACAGCGTCTGGCTGCCACGCAGAATCTTCAAAGAACGCAGCGACCCCGACTTCTGGATGCCGTCAGCCTGTGACAAAGCATCGACAAGACTGGAGAAGCTGGTCAGCGTGTAACGGCCAGGCGCGCGGACCTCGCCCGTCACCAGGACACCGATCGAGCGAACGGAACCGACGGACACAAAGACATTCGTCTGAATGAAGGCCGTCTGCGCCTGTGCCGTCAGTTCGTCACGGAACTCACCGAAACGGCGACCGGCGGCCGCGACAGGTACCATGTTGGGCAGGACGATGCGGCCTTCGCGGTCCACGCGCACGCTGGTGGTGCTGTTGACCTGGCCGCGCAGCGTCACGACCAGTTCATCGCCGATACCCAGGATGTAATCGTCCGGGACGGCGCCGTTCAGCAGATTGTTCGTGGTCTGGCGGCGTTCATTACGAAGGTCATAGCCAAACTGCTCCAGCCGCTTGCCCCCACGCTGGCTGTACTGCCGCTCCAGGGGTGATGGCTGACGGCGTTCCGCCTCGTCGGCGAAAGCCGGGTCGCGCGGGTCGCGGGCGTCGAACGGCTGCTGGCTGGAGGGCATATTGAGATAGCCGTCCACGCCATTGCCCGCCCGGGCGCGGTCCAGCTGGCTGGTCGCGTCCTGCTGGTTGTTCCCGCGCTGGCCGAGCTGACTTTGCAGGCTGCGAAGATCAACGGCGCCGTCGGACAATTCGATGGTCTGGGCAGCAGCCGGCATCATGGCACTGACAACCACGGCAGCACATGCTAGACCGAACCGCAGGGGCCGCCCGCTGACGGCCCCCTTGTATACACGACGCATCGAGTTCTCCATGACACTTCCCAAAAGCGATCCCACAGGCCACGAGACGCCGCTCAACCGTCGTCAATGCCTGGGCATGGTCGCCACAGCGCTGCTGCCGGCCATCAGCCTGACGGCGTGCGGAGACCTGGGTAACACTGAATCTCCGTACTGGGCAACTGTGGCGGCGGTCGGAGGCTTTGGCGGTAAGGCACCGGTGACGCGCGCGCAAGCCGATGCCCTGCCCTACGCCTCAATCCTGGCCTGGTTGGAAGACAGCAGTCAGGCTTTCATGGTGCTGGGTGAAATCGGCAGAAATGGGGCGCAGTATTATTACAGCCAGACCCGACAGGTGCTTGTGATGCGCGGGCCTTTCCTGGTGCAGACCGTTGGATTGCCGGGGGATGTATCACGCACGATACTGCCGGGCGACGCCGTCCCCGATCTCCGCATGCTTGTTGGGAAGGATTATGTCCGGCACATCGATATTCAGGCCGCCGGTCTGTTCGATATTGCGGTCAAAGGCCGGTTCAGCGATGCCGGGACGGAGAAGGTGACCATCCTGGAACGCGACTTCACGCTGATGCATGTGCGTGAAGATGTGGTGATGATGGGCATGAAGCCCTTCAGCAATGATTACTGGATCGAGCCATCAACCGGATTTTGCTGGAAAATCCGGCAGCACATCCATGACCGGGCAGAGGCCGTCAATATCGAGATTATCAAGCCTGCGGCCTGATGACGGCTATGGGGCGGATGTGACAGCCAATTGGGCTCAAACAAGAAAAGGACCCCCGGATCATCCCGGGGGTCCAGTTCCAAAGCCCACAGCCTACTGGAACAAATCCGATCAGCGGGTCGACGTCGCCGTGCGGGTGCTCGTGCTGGTCGGGGTCGTCTGGGTACCCGGACCCGGACCCGGGCCCGGACCCGGCTGCTCTTCATCACCACCGCCCGAAGCGGCTGCCACGACGCCAGCAACGGCGACGGCGCCAACAACGGCAACGGTGCCCAAAGAACCCAGGGCCACGCCCGACGCGCCAGCACCGGCGGCGGAACCGGTAGCGGTCGGAGCGGCCGCCGTTGCTGCGCCGGAGGTGCTCTGCGCGGATGCGATGCCCGGAGCGGCGCCCAGGGCAATAGCGAGCGTCAGAGCCAGGAGTTCCTTTTTCATTGGTAAATTCCCCAGAGGTTGGACCGATGTGCCTTATACCACTTCTCTTTCGCGTTGCGAGAGGCTTCTTGTGCGTGGCAGATGTCAAAATATCACCATGACAGCCTGCATCAAGCATTTCCTGCCGCATGCGACAACGACTCACCGATAGGCCGGCGGCGCGCCATGGCATCATAGCTGTTGAATATCAATTATTAATGACACACCACCCTCATCCAAGGAGCCAACCCTTCCGTCCATCCGGCATAGGGTCAACGCAATCGGCCTACCGCATAATGGCGAGTGTTGCTGTACCGCAACGGCGAATGGACATAGAAGCGTCGAAGGATTGGAGCCGAATTCATCAATGCTCCGCGAGCATGGGCAGAATGCATTTCCCGCTTTGCCCGCCAGCGATTCGGTTTATACCTTTTGGTGGAGGTACAATTCGAATGCAGCGCAAAACAGCAGAACGGACCATTCAATTGCAGTTGGGATTGCTGCAGGAGGACTTGGCCCGGCTTCAGAATCGGTGTGTCGGCATGCCCTTGCCGCCCGATGTAACCACCGCCCTGCGCCAGTTCAAGGAACTGGGGCCGGCCTTCGAAGCGGTATCGGCCTTTACCTCCGTCATGCGGTCGAATACCGGATCGCTGGATGAGGAGCGGCGCCATCAGGTCGAGCGCCAGTTGCGGCAACTGACCGTGGCGCTCTGGCAGCTGCATCTGAATGCAGTGGCGCCGCGCCTGGAAAAGATGGCGTCGAATATCGCCCACATGCCCATCGGCACGCGATTCGTACTGGAAAGGTGGGTCAAGCAACTTTTCGAAATGAAGGGCGACGCCGAGATTCTGCAAGGGCTGGACCCATTGCTGCTGGCACGGGTGGAAGAGATGGCGCAGCTTCTGGTGAACGGGACGCCCGATCTGATGGATTTCGGGCGCGGCTGATCCAGGCCGCTAGCCAACATGAGGGCCGCGTGTGTATCCTCCGCAGCCTCTGCCGCCCCTTTCAGGAGCGCGGCCATCAATGGAAAACAGCGACGCGATGAGCAACATCCTCGACATTCTAAAGTCCTACGGCCGCCCCAGCCCGAAGGAGGAGGCCGTTCTCGACGCCATTCTGGAACGGCTGGGCCGCGGCTCCCTGTCCCCGGAAGATGCGATCGATGAAATCATCGAACGGTTGAACTGGCCGCTGGAGCGGGCCGCAGCGGAGGTCGATGGCTATCTGGAGTGATTGCCGGTCCAGGCACCTACATCCGTGGGTTTGGCTCACGCAGCACGAGCCGCGCGGCGACAGTCGGCGCCGTACCGGCGGTCAAACATTCTGACCGCCGGTATTAATCGAACTTTCAGCAGGGGCATCGCGTGTAAAGCGGCTATATAAGCTTTCGGATAGGGCGCCGCTGTGACGCTGGCTTGCATGGCATGATTGCGGCATCGTCGTCGCATTCTCCTGACAAGCCGAGTGGACCGGCAGCCCATGCGCTTGCGCCTGCTTATTCCCCTGCTGATCATGGTCATGGCCACAGCCCTTGTGGCTCTGGCCCTGCTGGGGCTTTCGCGCGACTGGCATGACAAGCGCGCCGCCGACCGCTATCTGGCGGCCGATCAGGCGCGCGGCCTGCTGGAGGAGCTGGCGCTGGGTTGGGCGCTGGAGCGGGGCACGAGCCTTGTGCTGCTGGCCGAAGAAGCACCGCCCGCACCGGCAAAGCGGGTCCCCCTCGCGACGGTTCGCGCCTACACCGATACGCAGCTGGAGAGGCTGCTGATCAATCTTTCCCATCCCGACCAGGCACCGAACGGGGCCGGAGAATTGCTGGCAATCTTGGGCCAGGCGCGCAAGACACTGGCCGATTTGCGCCACGAACTGGACACGGCGCTGCTTGTCGCGAGAATCCGCCGCCTGGACGGGCTGGAGGACCGCTGGTTCGGAACCCTGACCGGTCTCATTGATCAGGCCCGCCTTTCGCATCAGATGCTAGCGGACCGGTCCCCCATCATCGACCCGATCATTGCCGCGCACGCGCCGCTGCGCCAATCCGCCTGGATCGCCGCCGAACAGGCCGGGCGGCTGCGGGCCCTGCTGTCGGCGGCCCTGCTGCGCGGGACGGGACCCAACGATGTCGAACGGCTGGCGGAATCCGAAACACGGTTTGCCCTGGCCTGGGAGAATGTGCGCCAGCTGACGGCACAGGGCGATGTCGGCATGGAAAGTGTGCGCATCGCCACGTCCGCCGCCGACAGCCTGATGTCGAACCGGATCGAACCGGTCCGCCGCCGGGCCATGGACATGGCCCGCACGGGGCAGACCGATCCCATGATGGCTACCGACTGGTTCAGCATCGCGACGACCGGGATCGACGCCGTGGAAGCGGTTCTGGCGGCCTCAAAGGCTGTCACCGAGGCCCAGTCGCGCCAACTGTCCGCCAATGCCTTTGCCAGCCTGGCCTGGGGGGTACTGCTGGGCATCGCAACCCTGGTCATCGGTGCAACGGCGCTGGCGCTGGTGCAATGGCGGGTGCTGCGCCCGCTGGCCGAGCTGACAGAGGTGTTCGAGCTGATCGCGCGCGGCGAGACGAATGTGGTCATGCCCGACATCTCCCGCCCGGACGAGGTGGGCGATCTGTCGCGTGCCGCCGGCGCCTTTCGCGCGGTGCATCTGGCCGGGCATTCCCTGGCCGATGCCCTGCGCCGCCGCGAGCATCTTCTGGACCTGTTCATCCGGCATGCCCCGGCCGCCATTGCCATGCTGGACACCAAGATGCGCTACGTGGCGGTCAGCCGGCGCTGGCTGGTGGATTACGATCTGGCGGAACGGGACCTGATTGGTCGCTCGCATTACGAGATTTTTCCGGAGATTAAGGAGCGCTGGCGGGCGATCCATGAGAAATGTCTGGCCGGCGACCATGCCAGTGCGGCGGAGGATCAGTTCCAGCGCGCTGACGGCTCCACCGTCTGGCTGCGCTGGGAGATCCATCCCTGGTACGATATTGACGGCAGTGTCGGCGGCATCGTGATGTTCACGGAGGTGATCACGGCCCGCAAGCAGGCTGAGGACGACATGCGCCGCCTGACCAGCGAGCTGCAGACCATCGTCGACAGCGCCGACAATGCCATCATCGTGACCGATCCCAACGGTGTCATCGCAGCGTTCAATCGCGGGGCGGAACGTATGCTGGGCTATACGGCGATCGAGATGATCGGCAAACAGACGCCCAAGCTTTTCCACGACAAGACCGAAGTTGCCCAGGCGATGACCAGGCTGACGGCCACACTGGGGCACGCGCCTGCCGATCCTTTCGAAGTGTTCGTCCATCGTGCCCGGCAGGGCAAGCGCGACCAGCGGGAATGGACCTATATCGCCCGCGATGGAAGGCGGTTCCCGGTCCTGCTATCCGTCACCGCCATCCGGGACGGACAGGGTCAGTTGACGGGCTTCCTCGGCGTTGCCAACGACATCTCCCACCTGAAGGAGATGGACCGGCTGAAGTCGGAATTCATCTCGACCGTCAGCCATGAGCTGCGCACGCCGTTGACCGCCATCCGCGCCTCGCTGGGCATGATCAATTCCGACATGTTCGGGACCCTGCCGGGCGAGGCCAGGCAACTGACCGACATCGCGCAGGAAAGCACCGAACGCCTGATCCG
>CALRNG020000132.1:0-8615 GCA_943369495.1 Rhizobium sp. Q54 | reverse complement strand
GAATACACGGCGAATTTCATGCCCAAGTTCAACTCCATCTCCATTTCCGGCTATCATATGCAGGAGGCCGGGGCCACGGCGGTGCAGGAACTGGCCTTCACCCTGGCCGACGGCCTGGAATATGTCCGCGCCGCGCTGGCCAAGGGCCTGCACGTGGACAAGTTCGCCCCGCGCCTCAGCTTCTTCTTCGCCATCGGCATGGACTTCTTCATGGAGGTGGCCAAGCTCCGCGCCGCCCGCCTGCTCTGGGCCAAGCTGATGGACAAGCATTTCCAGCCCAAGGATGCCCGCTCCCTGGCGTTGCGCACCCATTGCCAGACCTCCGGCGTGTCACTGACCGAACAGGACCCCTACAACAACGTCATCCGCACGACCATCGAAGCCATGGCCGCCATCATGGGCGGCACGCAAAGCCTGCACACCAACAGCTTTGACGAGGCGCTGGGCCTGCCCACGCCGTTCAGCGCCCGCATCGCCCGCAATACCCAGCTGATCATCGCGGAGGAAACCCGCATCCCCCATGTCGTCGATCCCCTGGGCGGCAGCTACTATGTCGAGCACCTGACGGCCAGCCTGGCTGAGGCGGCGGAAAAGCTGATCGACCAGGTGGAGGAAATGGGCGGCATGACTAAGGCCGTGGAAAGCGGCCTGCCCAAGCTGATGATTGAGGAAGCCGCCGCACGGCGTCAGGCCCGCATCGACCGGGGGGAGGAGGTGATCGTCGGCGTCAATAAATACCGCCCCCAGAACCCGGAAAAGGTGGACGTTCTCGACATCGACAACACCGCCGTCCGCGACGGCCAGATCGCCCTGTTGCAGCGTATCCGCGCCACCCGCGACGAATCCCGGGTGAAGGCGACGCTGGCCGCCCTGACCCAGGCCGCACGGGAAAAGTCCGGCAACCTGCTGGCGCTCGCCGTGGATGCCGCCCGCGCCCGCGCCACGGTCGGGGAGATTTCGGACGCCATGGAAGAGGTCTTCACCCGTCACCGCGCCGTCATCCGTTCCGTCTCCGGCGTCTATGGTGCGGCTTATGAGGGCGACGCCGGCTTCGCCCAGATCCAGAAGGACGTGGCTGACTTCGCCGAGGCCGAGGGCCGCCGCCCCCGCATGCTGGTGGTAAAGATGGGCCAGGACGGCCATGATCGCGGCGCCAAGGTCATCGCCACCGCCTTCGCCGATATCGGCTTCGATGTCGATGTCGGCGCCCTGTTCCAAACGCCGGAGGAGGCCGCCCGCCAGGCCATCGAAAACGACGTCCACGTCGTCGGCGTCTCCAGCCTCGCCGCCGGCCACAAGACCCTGGTCCCGCAACTGGCCGCCGCCTTGAAGCAACAGGGGGCCGGCGACATCCTCATCGTCTGCGGCGGCGTCATCCCGCCCCAGGATTACGAGTTCCTGCTGAACGCCGGCGCGTCGGCCATCTACGGCCCCGGCACCAACATCCCCAAGGCCGCCGCCGAAATCATGTCCCTGATCCGGGCCAAGCGGGGGGCGTGATCGCCCCCCGTAGCGCAGATTAGACTCCATTTAAACCGATCACCCTGCTAGGGCTGACCCTGTCCACAGGCGAACTGATCAAGACAGCGTATCTCGGATTTCAGATGCGGGATTTCTGACAGGTCCCACCGCTTCGCCCACAATTGAATCGCCTGAAAGGCACCGCCCACAATCATGGCGGAGCGGAAGTCGCTGGACCTGTCGTTACCCAGGCCTTTTTCCGCAGCGAATGCCGCCATAACCCCCAGTTTGAACCGCTCAATCACAATGTTGCTTTGCGCTCCCGCCGTTGTCCGGTGAAAAACAGCGCGATTTGCAACGATATGATCGATTAGCCAGTCCAGCACCAGAAGCGTGGACTCTCTTTGAACCGGAAATGCCGCGACGATTCTGGCGATTGAATCATCCAGCACCTCTGTCGGGCTGCTATAGTGCAGATAGAACGTGGAACGCGCTATTGACGCCTCATTACATATCCTACTGACCGTTATTTCACTCCAGTCCACTGCCCCCAGCAACCGGAACAGCGCCATCCGTATGGCCTGGGTGCTTTTTGTGATCCGGCGGTCGTCGGACTTATCGGACAAAACAGCGGCCATTGTCCATTATCCTCCACTTTACCTTTATTTGTCGTTCACCGCCCCAATTGGCCTTTGATATCAATTTTTCGGACAGGTGTCCATTTTCAATACATGGGGAGCATTTCATGATATCGGCGTACCACGCTTGGGACCAATGGCTTCGCCGGCTGGTCCGCTATGGCCTCTACCCCCTCTCCTGGGCTGCAATCATCTATGGAGCATATTTGATTTGGACCACTGACATCGATCCACGAAAGGTCACGTCAACCGTGGTTGGGGGCCTGTTGGTTCTGTATTTTATGATTGAATTACTCATACCCTACCAGGCGCGCTGGGCAATGACCTGGAAGTCCCTGTTCGCCGACATCCGCTACATCGCCGTCAACGCGGCCGTGGGCGGCGGGGTGACAATCGGCCTTGGGGCCTTGGGCATCACGCTTTCCGGGGAAATCGGCGGCCCCGCGCGCGACTGGAACCCCGTTATTCAACTTGTCGTCTGCCTGCTTGTCTTCGAAGCGACCTACTACTCAATGCACCGTGCAATGCACGAAGACAGGGGACGCTTCGGCTCCTTTCTATGGCGCACCCACGCGGCGCACCATCTGCCGCCGCGCCTCTATCTGGTCATGCATGGCGCGCTGCACCCACTGAACAGCCTCGCTGTCCGGCTGATAGCGATCATGCTGCCGATCTGGCTACTCGGCTTCGACCCGAAGGTGGTGGCGATGTTTGCCATGATCAGCGGTGTTCACGGGTCCATCAGTCATTTCAATGTCGATATCCGCGCCGGCTGGATGAACTACATCTTCATCGGCACCGAACTACATCGCTATCATCACAGCGCCGACGTCGCCGAAGGCAAGAACTACGGCAGCGTATTGACACTGTACGACATTATTTTCGGGACCTTCATTTACCGCCCGGGCACCCCTCCCAAGGAACTGGGCGTTCACGCCGACCAGGGATTGCCCGACTACAATGCTGTGACAAAGGTTCTGGCCCTCCCCTTCCGCCGGGGACCGGTATAAATCAGGCATGGAAAAGCATCACCTGGCATTACAGGTCAGGCAATCACCCGCTGGTCACCGCAACCTGGGCCACGCACGGTCGCGGCACCAGGCCACCGGAAACAACGTCCACATCGTCGGCGTCTCCAGCCCCACCGCCAGCCACAAACCCCTGGTCCCGCATCTGGCCGCAGCACCCAAGCAACAGGGCACCGGCGACATCCTCATCGTCTGCGGCAGCGTCATCCCGCCCCAGGATTACGACTTCCTGCCGAACGCCGGCACCTCCGCCATCCACGACCCCGGCACCAACATCCCCAATCATGTCCCTGATCCGCACAAAACGAGGTACCTGACCCCACCCGTAGCGCGGATTAGGCAACGCCGTAATCCGCGTCCCCGCCCACCCACCGTCATCCCCACCGTCATCCCCGCACAACCATCGCATTTCCAGAACTTCGCTTAAGCTACACGTTGAGGAACGGACTTAATATATGACCACTATAATTATTTTCAGCGCCTCGGATCAGGCTTGCTAATCAAAAGGACGTTGACCAGACCGTGCTGCTAAAAATAGCAGTCTATCAGGCAGATAGTTCGCTGAAATATCCTCAGCGAGGGGATGAACCTTCCTCTCGCCGCGCTACTTCAGACATCCTGGTGACGCGCCTGCGGCCAAAGCCGGCACTCTGAAGCTAACGAACGCGCTATAAAGGCCGTACCTAAACTCGCCAAACTCGTATCTGCTCCACGTCCCGTTAGATATGTATAGAAAGCAACGCAAACTACGATATTGACGGAAAGTCCACTATCCTTTATGCTATTCTCCCTGAACGCCACTCAGCGAGACTCTAGATGCCTTCTGTTTAGCGATTTAGGCGTATGTAAATAAAACAATCAATGGAATTATAGTATGTATACGTTGATCGAGTTTCCGGACCCATCTGGTGGCATACGATACTTAATAGAGTGTCTGATAAAATTTGGAGCCCATCAAATCAAGTAGATATAGCACTAGATTTCTCGACCCTTTCTTTTCCAAAGCCATTTGATCTCATATTCATCATTAATTAAATAAAATTATATGAGCGCCAATTTCCGGCGGCGCGGATCCATATTGTAAACTCCGACCGGGGATCCCTAGCTGCACGTATGGGGTTGTTTGGGCATCTTACAGATGGCGAGCCACTATATTTAGATGATTTCTACCGTTTTAGTAACTCCACCATTTTGCCAATCAAGAAGGTAACGACGCGCGAATTCCGAGGAGAGGGCGCTCACCCAAGCAATACAAACGAAATAATTGAAATTAATTCTGGGCAGCTAGCGGAAAAAATTCTGCAAAATAATTCTGGCTACGCTTACGATATGGTTCAGTATTATATAAGAGAAATTATTAGAAATATTTATGAGCATAGCGGCGCCACTGAATTCATGTACTCTGCAAGATACTTTGAATCCAGCAAAATAGCTGAAATATGTATATCAGACAATGGAACGGGCATACACTTTTCATTGACAAACAATAAAAGATTTAAGCACCTTACACCAAGACAGTCAATTCAATGGGCATGCTTGCCTGGCGTTTCTGGAAATCCTATGGCTTCTGTAAACAATAATAACCCATGGCGAAATAGTGGATTTGGCCTATATATGATGAACAAATTGTGTAGCAATAATGGTGATTTTCTAATTATAAGCGACAACATTGCGCTTTATATGCAGTCCAAAAAAACATGTTTTTAGTTCGGCACGGTGTTGGAACTATGATTAGACTCCATCTTAATCTCGCAAACTCAAGCAACCTAAGTGAGCAACTTAGACAATACACCCTGGAAGGTAAAAATACAGCAAGATACATTAGAGAAGTGGAAAATGTTGATGCGTCAACTGCTTCTACGATGCTTCGCAGAGACTTTGAAACCGGATAATTTAAATCTACACCCTTAGTGTATCACAGCAACTCCCCCACACCCCACGGACAAACCTGCGGAAACCGCCCCCGCGCCAACCCCGTCTCCGCGACCGCCATCAACACCGCCTTGCGATACGCCGCCCCCAGCGCCGCATCCAGCCCCGCCCGCAGGCTGGAGTTATCGGTTAGAAGGTCGGCGATGTCGTCGCGTTGGACGGCGATGGTGGCCTCCCAACTGGTGCCGCGCCGTTCGGGCTGGTAATCCCATTTCAACAGGTGCAGCAGCAGGATGGTCAGACGGCTGATCAACTCCCGCTTTTCACTGCGTCCCATGCTGTCGATTTCCTCAGCAAGATGGGCAATGTCGATTTCCGACAGTTTGCCGGCGCGCAGCAAGGCCGCCTGCTTTTGCGTCCAGGCGTAGAAGTCCTTTTCATAAAGGTCATACAGGCTGCCATCCATGGCATCGCCCTCCGCCGGTCCCGTGATCCCTAATGTGGCGCGAAAAACCCGCCCCGTCCACCCCTACCCCAAGTCGGATAGGTCCCGCCGTCCATCCACAACACGCACGATCTCCACCCATTCCACGTGCCCATCGTCGGTATCGGGCTGCACCTCAAACAGGATAAGGTACGGCCCTTCCACCAGCGCCCGTGCCGATGGCGCGATGTCGCGGCGGCGCCCACCCAAGCGCGGGAAGTGGGACAGGCGGTCGATACGGGCGGCGATGGCGCGGACCATACGGGTGGCGGCGACCGGGTTATCTTCCGCGATGGCAAGCCAGATATCCTCCAAATCCCGTTCCGCCGCCCGCGTGCGGTAAACCGGGATCACTCCGCCCCTGCCCGCCGCGCCTGTGCCCGGGCCAACACCTCCTCCACATCAAACAGTGCCCGCCCGCCGCTCTCCTTACCCTCGTTCCAGGCTTGGCGCAGGCGGGCCAATTCGTCCTGGCGGTGGGCGCGTTTAAGCTGCCAGTCGCGCACGGCCTCGCGCACGATCTCGCTGGTGGTGGCGTAATCGCCTGTGGCCACGGCGTCGCGCATGGCGGAAAGCTGGTCGCCCGTTACGGCGACGCTGATCTTCTGGATGTCCGGCATAGGGCCAGGGTCCGTTGGTGGCAACAAGTAGCAAATAGTACGCCCTCAACGCCGCCCCGTCCACCCCTACCCCACCACCCTGACCCCCGCCGCCCCGCGCCGCAGGCGCAGCACGAACCGCACATTCAGGACCAACACCACCACCGCCATCACGCCCAGCGCCAGCAGCATCCAGGGCACCATATCCGCTCGGTCCTCGTCCTGCGCGCACATCACAATCACCCCGGCCAGCGGGATCAGCGCACCCCAGAGGCGCAGCAGTTCCAGGGCGATCAGCCCGCCCGGCTGCGGCACGATCAGGCGCAGGGGCCGGTCCATGGGCACATGCTTGGCAGCCAAGGACAGCAGCGGGAAATAGCCGATATTGAGGATCAGCCAGATACCGATCATCGCCACCAACCCCGCCACCGGCCCCACCAGAAGCCAGAGCGGCAGCAGGGCCAGCAGCAGCAGGACCGACACCGCCACCAGGGCCAATGCGGCGCCCGGCAACTGTGGGACCCAGGCCGGATGCACCCGCGCCACGTACAGACACCCATCGTCGGGCATGCGGATCGGGCCCGACCGGTCCGCATGCCCCGTCAGGTGGACGATGTGGGAATGGTAGATGTTTCCCCGATCATCACGATAGAGCGGCATCACCCTTCCCCCGTCACCAACCCCGCCCGCACGGCCCGGCTTTCCCGCCGCACCGCCCCCACCCGCCGCCAGACCAGCCAGGCCCAGACCAGGGCCAGGAAGATGGACGGCCCATCCCCGTCCATGACATCCAGCCCCTTGACCCAGGTCAGCACATAAAGTGGCCCCGCGAAGGACAGGATCAGGGACAGGCGCAGCAGGCGCGGCGGCCAGGGTTGTTCCGGGGCCAGCCATACCACGCCGTCGAACGGCACGCTGCGCGCGCAGACCTCCGTCACGAAGAACAGCCGCAGCGCCGCACACCACAAAAACCCCGCGACCGAGATGCCCAGCGCCAGGGGCCAATCCCGCTGCGCCAACAGCAGCGCCGCGAGCGTCAGGCCCAGCCCGCCCACCATGGCGGCCACACAGCCGCCACGCAGCCAGCCCCGCCGGTCGCTGCGGATACAGGCAATACGCGGCCTGATCCCCTGCGCCACGCGCTCCGCCGAGAGAACCGGCGGTTCCAGCCGCGGCGTGACGCGCTCATGCCAGTAAAGCTGGCCGTGATCGTCGTGATAAAGCGGCATTGCGGGTCAGGTCGCCTGGACGCGTGTTCGCAGCAGAGACATCAAAAACAACCCCAACAGCGCCACATTGAACAGGGCACAACATCCCATCAGCAGACCGCCGGCCTGACGCCAGAAACCGACCTCATCGGCGCTCAGCAACTCGACGGTCATGGCCACAAACATGGTGGCAAGGGACAGTTTGCCGGCCAGTTCCAGCAACAGCGCCCCCCACGGCTGCGGTCGCAGCAGGCGCAGGGCGGTCGACGGCACCACCCGCGTGCCGGTGCGCCGCACGATGACCATCTGACCGATCAGCGCGATCAGAAGGGACAGCGTCGGGAACAGGCCGGCCTCCTCCCGCCCGCCCATGATCAGCAGCACCAGCGCCACCCACGCCGCCAACAGGGAAATGCATCCGATCAACCGCCCGGACCAGACCAGACTGTCCAACCGATGCCCGTGAATATGGAACGGCTTGTCCCACGGCGCCATTCGCTCCGCGTCGGCAGGGGCCGGAATCACCGGCCCCACCGCATCGGACCAATAGAGATTGCCCAGATCATCCTGATAGAGCGCCATGCCAGCCTCGTGCTCAAGGTTGCAGGGTCGGGGGTTTATACTGCTAAAATAGAGGTACTCACCCCCACCGGTCCAGCAGAACCGATCCCCGCTACGCCCTCCCGCCTTACATCTTCGGCACGAACGGCACCGCCGCGCCGTTCAGCTTATGCACCGTGCCCTGGCGCATCACGAACTGCACGCGGCCCAGTTCGGCCACATCCTCGATGGGGCTTTTGGCGACCGCGATAATGTCGGCATCCTTGCCGGCTTCCAGGGTGCCGATGCGGTTGCCACGGTCCAGAAGGTCGGCGGCGTTCACCGTGGCGGCCTTGATGGCGTCGGCTGCTGGCATGCCCGCCTCGACCATCAGCTTGAACTCGTACGCATTCGTGCCATGGGCGGACACGCCGCTATCGGTGCCGAAGGCGACCTTGACGCCGCTCTTCACGGCATTGCCGAAGGCCATCTTCATCCGCTCCCCCACGGCCAGGGCCTTGGTGGCCTGCGCCGGGGTCAGGGTGGTGCTGTTCTTGGCCATGTTGACGACGGTGTAACCGGCCAGCAATGTGGGCACCAGATAGGCCCCCGTCTCCTTGAACAGCTTGACACTGTCCTGGTCCAGGTATGACCCATGTTCGATGCTGTCCACCCCGCTGCGCAGCGCCAAATTGATGCCGCCCGCCGCATGGGCGTGGCTGGCCACCTTCTTGCCCATCATATGGGCCGTATCGACAATGGCCTTGGCCTCATCCTCGAACATC